>CAMLLI010000335.1 GCA_946480685.1 uncultured Flammeovirgaceae bacterium
GGCTGATCGGTATTACAGAATGCACCGACACGATATTCATATACCTGGCCGGGTTGCATATCGTATACCAGTGCCATCGCCTGCTCGGTTTTCTGATCGAACCATGCAGCATCGTCTTTACCTTTTTGTCTATAGGTAACTATATAAGAACGATGATTGCGATCGACAGCCCAGTTAAATTCAAGATTACCAAATGTACCGGGCGTAGCCGCTATACCCCCGGGCGGTGGACATGTATCCTGGTACGTGAACCAGTATATTTCGCTATAGCCCTGGTTGCGGAATACATCCACCTCTTCCACGCCACTGCGTGCATGAGCACGTACGCGCCAGCCGTAACGTTTACCTACAATGAGTAAAGGTTGTGATGGACCATATAGCAATGTAGTAGAACGTGTTGTTGTCTCATATAGCGGAGCAGCCGATTGGAAAACAATTTCCGGAGCGAGTGACGTGTCCCATAATTCCACTAACTGGAAATCATACTCGGTTTGAAAAGCAGAGTTGGGAGAATTCAAATGGCGCGGTGTCCACTGGAAGATTATGTTCTGCGGTTCTTTATAAGCAATCGCTTCACCTTTGCGCGGTACATTTAGTAACGGAGGATCGCTCAGGCTGATCCATGCCATGGCACATCCTTTCGCACTGGCTACTTGTGAAGATGAGACTTCAATCGCCTCGAAACAGAATTGATAAAATCCCTCGGGCAAGCGAGCCTGCTGCATATACTGCTGTCGCGTGATGCCGGAGAAATCGAGATTTTCAGGATTGAAATAAGGAGCAAGATCAGCCAGCGACAGGCGCACGGGTACACCGGCATCCAATGCTATTACGGGTACATCTGCAAACGTCCGGGTTCGAAGTTGTACGGTCTGACTTTCAATAATCATCCGCAGCTTTACATTGACAACCGGTTTGTTCAGGTCTCGGTTGGTAAGGATCACCACGAGCTTCTCACGGCCCGTTGCATAATATTCACTCAGCTGAAGTGTATAGGGCGGACGCAGCTGCGTATTTACCTGCACGGGGAATTGTGCCCACGCAGTCTGGCAAACCACCAGTAATAGCAGGAATATACCTCCGGCAAGTTTTTTCCTGCTGAAAATATCCGGGACAGCGTTAACGATTTTCGATATATATAGCATGTGCTTCCAGTTCATCGACAGAAAATTTTACTAGTAGATCGTTACGCGAAGTATATAGTTACCCTTGGCCGTTTCGAGCAACAGGAAATATACTCCTGATGCCAGGTTCAGATCGTAAGGCAATTCGTAACGCTGACTGCCCAGTGCTTCGCGATCATCGACAATAACATTGCTTGCCACCGAGATCATGCGTATGCGAATCGGAGTTTGTTCGCGCAACCCGATGATGGCCGAAAATTTACCGTCAGAAGGGTTCGGGAAAACCGTAAACTCTTCCAGGAAAGGAGACTCGTCTTTGACGTTCTCATCAAATGTACCGGCCACTACTACAATTGGCTTTGAAAAATCTTTCTCACAACCCTGTCGGTATGCGCGCATGTAAATGGTATAGGTGCCGGTATCTGCAAAGGTCAGTTCAGCTTTGTTGATAAGAGACGATGTAAACCGAACAGCGCTCTGGGAAGCCCACCACTCCACACTGTCAGGTTGCGGGTCGCTGATGTTAACCAGTGTTACCAGTTTATCTTTAAACGCCTGCGTAGTAACTATAAACTCGGATCCTATAGTCACCTGTATGCGTCTGACCGTGATGGCATCTTCACCGCGACATTCGTGCGAGTCTACTACGTGAACGGTATAGGTTCCTTCTTCTGAAATAGTGACTGTACTGGTTTGTGCCGTAAATCCATTCGGACCACTCCATTGATATTGGGCCGCGGGATCATCGATGGTTGCATCGGCTATATATACCTGGTCGGTACACAAGGTGCGATCTTTACCCAGATCAACCTGTACCGGAGCCGGATCGATCAACTCATACCTTCTATAGTTTACGCAATCATTATCATCCGTAATTCTCACCGTATAGACACCTGCGGGCAATTCATCTATATCCTCTGTCACTTCGCCATTGCTCCAGCTATACCGGTAAGGAGGTGTTCCCTGGATTACCGTTATATCTATACTTCCATTATCATAACCAAAGCATTGCGGATTGGTAAGCAAACTATCTACCTGCAAAGGTGAGGGCGATACTACACTTCCATTTGCTGTTGCCGTACAACCACGAACGTCTTTCACCAATACAAAGTAACGGCCTTCGATCAAATTTATATTTAATGCTGTAGTGGCTCCATCCGACCAGCTATAGGTATAGGGCAATGTTCCACCGGCAGAAGTAACCTGCGCGGTACCATCGGTTCCGGAGCTGCAACTGATCGGAGTTGTAGTTACTGCAGCCGTCAGCACATCCGGCTCTACCAACAGGAACGGATCGGACAACTTCGCTATATTATTCTTATCGCGGATGCGAACGCGGTATATACCGGTGCGTAACTGCGTAGCTATACTATCTTGCTGTGTGATCGGCTGCGGTGTGCCACTTACATCTTTCAGCCATTCGTAGCGATACGGAAGATCACTGGTATAGGGCACACCTCCCTTGGCATGCGCAACCAGTTCGCCATCATCATACCCATGGCAGCTTACGAAATGCCACTCGGCAATCGACACTACGATGGGCGGTGGCTCGATAAGACGAAATGTATCGCTCACCACCATACAACCTTTACGATGGTCGGGATGTGCCAAACTATATTGACTGTCGTATGCGCGTAACAGATAACGCCCGTCACCGAGGCTGTCGATGTTCGCCTGGAAACCTTGTCCTAACGGAGCGTTGTTGTAGAGTGAATCAGGCAGCAGGTTAACCGGATCGAACCATTGCACAGTATAGCTTTGATCCGGAAACGGTGTACCTCCCACCAATATAGTTTCTATATAGCCATCTTTATAGTGATAGGCACGCGGATCCGTTGTTTTTGAAAATCCGATGTGCAGCGAATCGGTCGGTTGATTTACGAGTACTGCTTTAGCACGCGCAGCATCCATACACTGGTTGCCATCCATTACTTTAAAGCCATATATACCGTAGCGAAGGAATTCCAACGTATGCGATGTAGCATCATTAAACGTTACCAGTACTGAATCGGTAGCACCTGCCGGTAAATATTGAAAGCGATAGTTACCAACACCACCATCGGCTGTAAGATAAATTTTTCCATCGCCCCCATTATGACAATGAACTGCCTCGGGTGTAAGCGTGGATATGATGGCGCGCGGCCGGATCAACTCAACGTTGCGTGCATGGTTTACCGGATTATCACTGAAGGTAGGAACCTCTTTAAATTTGCCGAGCAACCGGATCTGGTAATTTCTGTCAGAGAACAATCTGCGTGGCCAGGTAAAACTATTATCAGATTCGAGTGTAACATCAATAAGCTGATCGATCGTTACGGTATTATCAGCAGCATCCGTCACCAGGATCGTAAGACGCTCGGGTTCTCCGGCTTCACTCACGTGCAGAGGCCTGTCGAAAATTACTTTGAATGATCCGTCCTGCGGTTTATCATAGCAACGATCCGGGTACGGTATAACCGAAACTATATTGGGTGTCGAAAGTCGTGCGGAGAGTGTAAGCGTTTCCGATTCACCTCCGTTACAATCTACTATGATCTTGAAGAATATATTATTGCTATGATACTTCCAGAATTCATTTCCCAGAATATCATACCCGCATATATTCAGTCGGTGTTGTCCCTGGAACCTGGCCGGGAGGTTTGTCCAGTTTACACCATCGAAGCTATATACCCAATGATAGAACGAAGCCGGGTTTCCGCGCGGGCCGAGTAACACAACCCGATTACTTGTATCCGACGGCAATATATAGGATGTGTTCGGTCCATACTTCAGCGGGAATTTTATCTTCCGGTACTCAACGCGAAGGCTACCCGCAGGTGCATCCGGAAAAAGGTTGAACGGGAAGGCAACATCGAGCCTATCTGTAAAAGCCGGGAGATTGAACGTGTTTGACGTATTGAAATTACGAATGATACGACCGTTAACCGTTTGACCTGCCGTAGTCAACAACACCGAACGCACGTCAGATTTCAGCAATACAATAGAATCTCTTCGGTTCACTGCAGTGCCGCGCGCCCATGAATCAAGGTATCCGGAAACTACACGATCACTGCCGGTGGTAAATATAGCGTCTATTGCGTATGACGTTCTTCTGCGATTGGTGGCATTGTTCGGCATCGACAGCGTTGTGGTGAGGCGATGCGCTACCGGTTGTATATCGATCGTAATATCACTGCTGTTGAAACCTCTGAAAACATTCCGGTATAGTCTGTTCACGCAGGGATAATCTGCATTCAGATCAAGCGGCAGGTATATATTTCCTTCATCAATTCTTCTATACCCGCACGAGCGGTATCGTGGACTTTGCCGGTGTGCTTTACCAAATGCAATAACACGTCTTACACGATTATCGCTTCGGAAAGAATACTTGCGATAGAATGAAACCGTACCGCCACCACCGTGCCCGTTGCTGACAATGGTCTGTGTTGAGCCATCTTCAAATTCCAGGATAACTTCGTAACGGCTTCCACAGCCTGCACTCAGGTCGCCTCCATAATATACTCCGCCCGATACGGTGATCATATACTCATTCGAGAAGTCTGTCTGTGCGGCAGCCTGATAAAAAACTAAAAACAAACAGAATTGTAAAAGTCTTTTCATAGATCCTTACGAAATAGTGCGTACTAATATTTAACCTCCAACCATTTTATCTTGCTCACTTCTCCCTTCCGGGTAACCACGCGTATACCATAGTTATACTCGGTGTTTACTGTGAGCTTCTCATCCACCGTGCGCTTCTCTTCATGCTTCAACACACGCCAGAGTGTAGCAGGCGATCCTTTCTCAGCTTTGTATAACTGATACTCTTCCACATTATCCTGCGTATCGCGCCAGAACAATTCGATGTAACGGTTCTGCCGGTCTATATATACATCAAAGGCATTTACCGTGAGATCGCCCGGCCTGCGAATTACTTTTATACTTACAGGTGCAGATGGTTTGGATTCCAGTCCGCTGGAATCGCCCGCTACCAGAGTATAGGTATAGACAATACCACCGGTCACATCGGCATCTCTATATTCGCCCGTAGTATGCGCTCCGAATTGCCTGATGCGTTTCCAGTCTTTTTCTTCCTGCGCTTTTCTATAGATCGTATGCGAGGCGATATCATCGTCATGACTGTCGGACCAGCGCAACAGCACCTCATTTCCACTCAGCTCACATTTCGTAAACAGCGGACTGGTTGGTGGAACAATGTCTGGTTTAATCGCAGCAACGGGTGTCGTGAATGCAGATTGATTATAGCGTTGATCCAATGCAGTGACCGTATAGTATACTTTGCGATTGGTAATGCGCATGCTCACGCTGTCTGTAAAGGTTGTTCCGGTATATACGGTATCCGTAAGCGGTGTAGGCTCCGCGCCTTTTACATACGTACGGAATATCTTATAGCCATATATATCTTTCTCTGTATTCGGTGTCCAGCTGATGGTAGCAACACCCAGTGAATCGATTATAGCTTTCACACCCTGCGGAGCCTGTGGCGGTATACTGTCTACCGGCTGCACCAGT
>CAMLLI010000336.1 GCA_946480685.1 uncultured Flammeovirgaceae bacterium
CCTGATCACGGGAAATGAGACTCAACCTGATCACAATATTGTACTATATCCGAATCCCACTTCATCAGAGATCATCATCCGCTTTTCGGAAGCACAAGCTTCGTCTATTACACTACTGAATGTTATGGGAAAAACGATTCAAACTATACAGGGCGTTGAACGTGAGAACCGGATCGGACTGACCGGACTTCCCGAAGGTACTTACCTGGTAAAGATTCGCTATAACAATACGGAAGTGATCCGCAAGGTGGTAAAGATCAACTAGCGTGATTGAGTTTTTTACCGTTCATAAAGATTATCAGGTATACCATTAAAGTATAGCATCAATCTGCAGATATTGCGAGTCTGAATTAACTCGCCCTATGAAAACATTACAATGGCTGGCATTGGCATGCATTCTCGCTACGACTGCATGCAATCCTGAAAAAGAAACGACCTCGTATCCTGATGTTAAACCACCGGTAGCAGCAAAGAAGCCTTTTGAAATTGTATCCCGTCACGGTCATAAGCGCGTAGATGAATATTACTGGCTGAAGAATCGCGAAGACTCTGCGGTTATAACATACCTGAAAGCCGAGAACGCTTATGTCGACACGATGCTGAGCGATACCCGGTCGCTTCAGGAAAAGCTGTTCAGCGAAATGAAGGGACGCATCAAAGAGAAAGATGAATCAGTCCCCTACAGGCTTGATGATTACTATTACTATACCCGCTACGAAGAAGGTTATGAGTACCCGTTGATCTGTCGCAAGAAAGGATCGCTGGATGCGGCCGAAGAAGTAATTGCCGATGGCAACGATCTGAGTAAAGGACATAACTTTTTTGATATTGATGCTGAAGTAAGTCCCAATCACATACTTGCCGGAATTATAACGGATACGGTGGGACGCAGATTTTATACCATCCGTATAAAAGATCTGAAAACGGGCAACCTCTATGCAGACAAGATTGGTGGCACGGAAGGTGAAATGGTATGGTACAACGACAATAAGACTTTTATATATGTACAGGCTGATCCGGAAACCTTGATCGGCAACAAGGTATACCGCCACGCGCTGGGCACACCTGCTTCACAGGATGAGTTGATCTATACTGAAAAAGATTCCACGCTGGAGTGTGCCATTCACAAATCAAAATCAGAAAAGTATATATTCATTACCAGCAGCCGCACCGATGCACAGGCTGAGCGCTACCTGGACGCTGATCAGCCGAAAGGCAAAGTTACTATTCTTGAGCCGCTGCAAGCCAACGTAAAATATAGTGCCGATCACGCCAACAACAACTTCTATATACTTACCAACCTGAACGCTCCTAATTTCCGTCTGGTGCAAGCGCCTGTCTCAAAACCTGCAAAGAAAAACTGGACAGACCTCATACCACACAACGACAAGGTGTTTATTGAAGATGTAACGTTATTCAAAGATTATTTTGTATTGGAAGAAACAACGGAAGGGCTAAGTAAAATACGCATCGTTCGATGGAGCGACAAGAAAGAACATGCCGTTGACTTTGGTGAGCCGGTATATTTCGCGAGTCTCTCGGCCAACCCGGAGTTCAATACAACGATAGTGCGCTATAATTACCAGTCGCTTACTACACCGAACTCGGTATACGACTACGATGTAACTACGCAGGAAAAGAAATTACTGAAGGCACAGGAGATACTGGGCGGTTTTGATAAGAACAACTATCAGGCAGAGCGTGTCATGGTAAAAGCGCGTGATGGTGCTATGGTTCCCGTATCGATCGTATATCGCAAAGACCTATTCAAAAAAGACGGAAGTAATCCGGGACTGCAATATGCATATGGATCATACGGTGCCTCCACGCCTGCATTTTTCAGTTCTACACGACTAAGTTTACTGGATCGCGGATTTGTATATGCCATCGCGCATATTCGTGGCGGTCAGGAGATGGGTGGCAAATGGTATGAAGATGGCAAGATGCTGAAAAAGAAAAACACCTTTACTGACTTTATCGATTGCTCGGAATACCTGGTACAAAGTAAATATATAGCGAAAGATAAACTGTTTGCCAATGGTGGCAGTGCAGGAGGTTTGCTGATGGGTGCTATAACCAACATGCGTCCTGATCTTTACAAAGGCGTTATAGCCGAAGTTCCGTTTGTTGACGTTATCACAACCATGATGGATGAAAGTATACCGCTTACAACTTTTGAGTGGAAAGAGTGGGGCAACCCGAACGTAAAGGAAGAGTATGAGTATATGCTTTCGTATTCACCATACGATAACGTGGAGAAAAAAGACTATCCGAATTTACTGGTAACAACTGGTCTGCACGATAGCCAGGTACAATACTGGGAACCTGCCAAGTGGGTTGCCAAACTGCGTACGATGAAAACAGACAACAACCTGCTTCTCTTTAAAACCAACATGAGTGCCGGCCACGGAGGATCATCCGGCAGATTCCAGGCTTTGAAAGACGAAGCCCTCGCTGATGCCTTTATGCTGAAGCTGGCGGGGATAAAAGAATAGTATAAATGTATATATAGCGTAAAAGGCATAGGTATTTCCTATGCCTTTTATCTTATAAGCGGGTGTAATAAACTCCAAATTGTTATCCGGCTGACCGATATAAAAAATTTCGTAAATTTGTTGTATGGATTGGCAGAATTATATCGTATCGGACAAGGATGTGCTGTTGGGAAAGCCTACGATAAAAGGAACCCGGATTTCCGTTGAACATATCGTGGGACTGCTCGCGCAGGGATGGACTGAAAATGATATCCTGGAAAATTACCCACGCTTGACAAAGCAATCTCTTCAAGCTGTCTTTGCTTACATACAGGACTGTATTCATGACGGTCTGTTATTCACACCAACAAGAAAGACAGCGTAACAGTTAAATGAAACTACTGGCAAACGAGAACTTCCCATTAAAGAGTGTTCTGTATTTAAGAAGTAAAGGTTATGATATTGTATCGATCGGTACAGATAACCCAAGCATTGCAGATCATGTTATGATGACTATTGCCATGAGAGAAGAACGCACCATTCTGACATTTGACCGTGATTATGGTGAGCTTATTTTCAAACATAACTACAAACCTGAAAAGGGAGTCATTTATCTGCGACTTGCAGAATATGAAGCGGATGAACCGAGTAAATTTGTTGAAGAATTGATCAGCACACAGGACTATAACTTCTTTCGCGCCTTAACAGTTGCCGATAAAAACGGTATTCGCCAAAGAACATATTGAATATATATTCAAGGCTTCAGCACTTCGGATATATATGTAATTCTGTCAATACTGCGAAGTCACCCTGATATCCGAATTCTTACACGCTTAAGAACCATTCTGATTGCTGCTTATATGAAAAGTTAAATCGATCGCCAGTCGGTTATTTGATGCGGTATATTTATCAGGCATAATAATTTAGTTTACTAACTTCCGCAAAGAACATCGGACGAACAAAAACAAAGAAGTTATGAAAAGTAAATTAAACGCATGGCTACTGCTGGGATTACTGATAACCGGTTTCAGCGCTTGCGATGATGATGACGATGAAACACTGAGCCGCACCGTGGAAGGACGCTGGCAGGGCACGCGCCTGGAGCTCACACTGGAAGCCTTTGGTGTTCCTGTACGAAACGAAGATGACGATACGTTTGATGCCAAACTCGAATTTAAAGCGAACGGCTCGGTAACCATCGAAGATGAAGGACAATCTGCTACCGGTACATGGGTTCAAAATGGCAATACGTTGACACTGAGTGTAAATTATACCATTGAGAACATTAGTCTGTCCGGAGATTATACCATTGAAGAATTAACTGACACAAGTCTTAAACTCTATGCCGAGCGTGATGAGACTTACGAAGATCCCGACACCGGCCTGGAGATTGACGGAAAACTAAAAGCAACACTGCACTTTACAGCTATACCTTAGCTTTTGATTTGCTATAGTTTAGTAAAGCCTTGTTGATCCGTTTTACAAACGAGGGGCCTTCATATATAAAGCCGGTGTATATCTGTACAAGATCTGCACCGGCTTTTAGTTTTTCTACCGCATCTTCCGGAGTCATTATACCGCCGACACCTATAATTGGAAAATCCTTACCAAGCATGTTGCGCAGATAAGCGATTACCTGTGTTGATCGTAATGTCAACGGTTTTCCACTCAAGCCGCCATTCCCTATAGCGGTAACGTCAGCAACCGGTGTAAGCAGGTCGCTTCGATCAATGGTTGTATTGGTGGCGATCACACCATCAGTTTTCGTTTGCTTTAGTATATAGACTATATCATCCAGCTGTGATGGAGAAAGATCGGGTGCTATCTTCAGCAATACCGGTTTATACTTTTCTTTCTGTTTGCTGAGCGTTATAACATGACTTAACAATTTCTGCAACGGTTCCTTTTCCTGCAGCTCGCGCAGCCCTGGTGTATTCGGAGAACTTACGTTTACAACAAAGTAATCTACATACGGATAAAGTGCTTCAAAGCAATAGGCATAATCATCCATTGCATTTTCGTTTGGCGTAACTTTATTCTTGCCAATGTTACCACCTACCAATACGGGCGACTTCCGTTTTCTTAATCTTTCAACAGCTGCTGCTACACCTTCGTTATTAAATCCCATGCGGTTAATAAGTGCCTGGTCTTGCGGAAGACGAAACAGCCGGGGTTTATCATTGCCGGGTTGAGGTTTCGGTGTTAATGTACCAATCTCCACGAAGCCATAGCCGAGGCAGGCCATCTCGTCAACAATCCGGGCATCCTTATCCAGGCCCGCAGCGAGGCCTACAGGATTTTTAAATCTTAGCCCAAAAATTACACGTTCTAATTGCGGATGTTCGAAATGGAATAAAAAACGAAGAAAAGCCTTACCCCCTGGTATCCTTCCGCTTATGCGGAGAACAGCAAAAACAAAATGGTGAATCTTTTCAGGGTCGACTAGAAAAAAGAGCGGACGAATGAGAAATTTGTACATGATGGCAAAGATATACACTTAGGCAAGGATAATAACTACTGGCGGATTTCTCCTATTGATATTCCTAAAAAATGGTATGTTCGCGCCCTAAATAAATTTAGTTTACCTATGAAAAAACTTTTAGTTATTGCGTCACTTACATGCCTGACACTTATGATAGCAGGGAATGCGCAGGCACAACAGCAAGCAGTGAAGAACCGTTTGGGTTTCTTTCTGGCAGCAGCATCAGGCGACATTGATGAAGTTGGAATTGGCGGTATCGGTGAATTCAAAGTAGCGAACAAAGTAACTATTTCTCCACAGTTCGTGGTATACTTTCCGGAAGACCGTGGTAACGCTGATGTAAACTTCTTCGAAGTAAACGTTAATGCAAACTACTACTTCTACAACAAAGACATCTTCGAGTTCTACGGCTTCGGAGGTCTGAACTTTACACGCTGGCACATTGATTATGACAATCGTGATTGGAATGATGACAGCGATGTTGAAGTTGGTTTGAACCTGGGTGGTGGTATTAACTTCGAGCTCGGCAAGAGCGTTGTACCATTCTCTGAGATCCGTGCCACAATCGGTGACTTCGATCAAATTGTAATCAGCGGTGGTTTAAAATTCAACTTGCGCTAAAGAAATTTTCTACTTCATAAAAAATGCCTGGCGTTATCGTCAGGCATTTTTATTTATAG
>CAMLLI010000337.1 GCA_946480685.1 uncultured Flammeovirgaceae bacterium
TTATCGCCCTATAGCCCTAATTATACTTCCGGCGGTACAACCTGGCGTGGTGTAAATACCACCGGAGCTCCAGACCCTATATTTGGCCCCAACCGATATGTGCCATTTATAAACTGGGACGCAATGTATTGGGATTTTCCGGTTACCCCCGGAATGACATACCAGGTTAATTTATACTTTGCCGAATCTCCGCATGCTTCAGGTGCACATGCTCCAGGCCAGCGCTTGTTTGAAGTTTATGTTGAAGGTGAACAAGTACTTGATAATTTCGATATCTACGCTACCGGTGGCCTGGATGCTATACGTAAAAGCTTTTCTGTACAGGCCGATGATAGTGTATTGAATATATTCTTTTGGCCGGAGGAGGGAAGTCCTAGAAGTCCGCAAATCAATGGTATAGAAATACAAGCGTCTACTGTAAATGCACCTTTTGGACTAACGGGTGTCGCCTATGCAGATAGTATCATATTGCACTGGCAAGAAGCATCATCGAACGAAACTGCCTTTGAAATTTTTAAAGGAGAATATGGTTACTCGGGAGTGTCTTATTCTTACTATGCTACGGTAGATGCCAATACAACTACCTTTAAAGATATAAACGGAAGGACGGAAGGATTCGATACATGGTATAAAGTCAGAGCAGTAAACGGATCAAGCGTTTCGGCATTTTCGAATGAATTTAGACGAGCTTCAGAAGATGTAATTCCATTGCCACCTGATCCAATCATTACAAATGTGTTATCTTCAAGCGAGATCAGTTTAACATTTTATGATAATGTACCGTATGCTATATCCTTTAGCGTCTATCGATCGGAGAATCGTGAGGGGCCGTATATTGAGATTGCCCGCCCAAGTGGTGGTGATTATGAATCTCTTTCAGGAGATACATTGGTAACGGTAGATTCTCTTTTGTTGCCAGCAACAACATACTATTATTACGTTGAAAGTGGAAATGTTGTGGGGCTTTCATCCAATAGTGATACATTGGCACTAACAACACTGCCAGAAGCCAATATAGCTTTGAGGAATCGCGAAGCGATAAAAGTATATCCTAATCCCGCGGAGAGGATAGTGTCTGTTCAAATTGATAATGCGCAGGAACAGGAAGTGTATATTGAGATTGCTGATAAAGTTGGTTTGCCGCGCTATCGCTCAACGAAACGACTCGAATCTGGTAAAGCAGAAGTAGACATAGCCAACCTGGAAAACGGGATATATACACTGCATGTAACGTCTTCGTCCGGAAAAGAATCGTTCCGGCTTGTGAAACGGTGATGTTGTATCAACGTTAATCTCCAAAGGCATCGTTTCAAACGATGCCTTTCTTTTTTATCACTGCTATTGTATATTTGATTGGACAGTATTTTACAAAGGCGACCCCGCGCTGATTTTTCGCGTACTAATCGTTTGTTACAGGTAAGAGTGAAGGTGTAATGATGTGCGCGTGTGTATAGCATGCATGTTGTGAGTTGGCGGTTAGTGTGCCACCTGGTGCAATCACTTTCAAATTTATATAACCCTTCTCTGTATGAAAAAAATCCTACTCTTTCTGTCTGTATTATTGCTGGGCTCAAGCGGAGCCTGGTCGCAATCAACTCCTGTTGTAGTGCATCGTGTAAATGCCGGAGGTCCCGAAGTCGTGGATGATGTTATGAATTGGTCTGCCGATACAAAACGCAATCCTTCATCGCACTTAAATCCCGAGAGTCCTAATTATACCTCAGGAGCTGCAACCTGGCGAGGCGTAAATACTACGGCTGCACCCGATGCTATATTTGGACCTAACCGGTATGCTCCATGGTATAGCTGGCAAAACGGGAACGGGAGTACGATGGACTGGAGATTTTCGGTGACGCCAGGATTGACCTACCAGGTTAATCTATATTTTGCCGAGTCTCCGTATGCTTCCGGTGCACATCTTCCCGGGCAACGTCTGTTTGATGTATATATTGAAGACAAACAAGTGCTTTACAGTTATGATATATATGCTACCGGTGGCTTACACGCTATCCGCGAAAGATTTTCGGTAGTGGCGGAAGATGATGAATTGAATGTTTCTTTTTGGTCGGTGCCGGGAAGTATCCGAAGTCCGCAAATTAATGGTATAGAAATACTAACATCTGAAGTGGAAGCACCGCTTGCGTTAACCGGTGTAGCCTATGCGGATAGTATTATTTTGAATTGGCAGGATGCATCGGACGATGAAACCGGATTTGAGATCTTTAAAGCAGAGTATGATGGCCGGACGGCTTATTCTTACTACACCACGGTTGGCCCCAATACCACTACATTCAAGGATATAAATGGAAAGATTGGATTTGATACATGGTATAAAGTCAGGGCAGTAAAGGGATCAAGTGTATCCGTGTTCTCAAATGAATTTCGCAGGGCATCGGAAGATGCAATTCCTTTGCCTCCCGATCCGATTATTCCCAATGTATTGTCTTCAAGCGCGATCGGCCTGACATTTTATGATAACGTAGCGTATGCTATATCTTTTAATGTGTACCGGTCGGAAAGTCGTGGAGGCCCTTATATGGAGATTGCTCGTCAAAGCAATGGAGACTATGAATATCTTTCAGGAGATACGTTGGTAACTGTAGATTCGCTGTTGTTACCTGCAACTACATACTACTACTACGTTGAAAGTTTAAATGTTGCCGGGCTTTCATCCAACAGTGATACGCTCGCGCTAACAACATTGCCGGAAGTCAACGCTGCAGGGAATCGCGGGGCAATAAAGGTATATCCTAATCCGGTTGAAAATATAGTGTCTGTTCAACTCGATAATGCGCAGGAGCACGAAGTATATATTGAGATTGCTGATAAAGTTGGTCTGCCGCGCTATCGTTCAAGAACGCAGTTAGCTGATGGTAAAGCTGAAGTAGAAATAGCTAGCCTGGAATCCGGGATATATATACTGCATGTAATGTCTTCGTCCGGAAAAGAATCGTTCCGGCTTGTGAAGCGGTGATGTGTGTGTCAACGTTAATCTTCAAAGGCATCGTTTCATACGATGCCTTTGTTTTTTTGCACAGCGTTCTGTCGAAATGTTCAAACGGAGTCCGCGTGCAACCGCTTTTTTTTGATATGCCTTTCGTTTATCTTTCAAGTGATATATACGTTGATTGTGATTTGCGTATGCGTGTAGCATACAGGTTGTGGTAAGTGTGCCAACTCATCTTTTCATTCGTTGGGAGTAACCTTTAATAATTAAATATTCAGTGTATGAAAAAAATCTCTCTTTTTCTCTCCGTGTTGCTATGGCTGGACTCAAGCGGAGCCTGGTCGCAACAATTGCCTGTTACACTTTTTCGGGTTAATGCCGGTGGCCGATATGTGGCCGATAGTCTGGTGAACTGGACTGCTGACACGAAGAGGCATCCTTCGGTTTATTTAGACGATTCGAGTCCGAATTATACCTCAGGTGGAACGATCTGGCGTGGTGTAAATAATACGGGAGCACCCAATGCTATATTTGGTCCGAACCGATATGGAGCAACAACGTGGCACTTCCCCGTTACCGAAGGCGAGTATTACCGGGTTGCCCTATATTTTTCGGAGTCCCCGTACGCATCCGGAGTGCATACGGCAGGGAAGCGCCTCTTCGAAGTATATATTAATGACGAACTCGTTCTGGATAATTTTGATATATACGCTACCGCCGGGCTTGATGCCGTGCGTAGAACTTTTACGGTGCAGGCTCCCTACAACACCCTCACAATAAGTCTTCGCCCCGAACAGGGAAGTCTTCGCAGTCCTCAGATAAATGGTATTGAAATAGAAACTGCGCCTGTACTTCTGCCGGCTCCGTTTAACATATCCAGCGAAACCTATGTTGATAGTGTTGTTCTGCACTGGCAGGATACATCGCTTCATAAAACAGGATTCGAAATATACAGAGGCTACTATGATGAAGTTGAACAGATCGAAAAATTCTATTTGATGGGCCAGGTAGATGCGAACACCACAACATTTACCGATACAACGCTCAGCAATCGCGGCCCTTGTCCGCCTATATATTGGGTGTCCTATAAGATTAGAACGATTAATGGATATGATATTTCTCCATTTGAATATTATATGACGGGATCCTTCGATGTACTTCCTGCTCCGCCAAGTCCTGTATCCGTAAATGCAGAATCATCCTCATCGATACGCCTTTCCTTTGTCGATGATATTACATACGCGTATTCGTACGAGGTATATAGGGCCAGTGATCGCAATGGACCGTATGAATTAATAGCGGAGTTAAGCAATGATGAATACTATTGCTCAGGCGATACACTCGTAGCGGTTGATTCAGACTTATTACCCGATACAACCTATTACTACTATGTTCAAAGTATGGGCGCTTTTTATGCCGGGTTGATAAGCGATACGCTTGCAGTGACATTGCCGGAAGATGCCACCATTTCCCGAAATCGTGAAGCTATAAAGATATATCCTAATCCGACCGAAAGAACAGTATCTGTCCAGGTTGATAATGCCCGGGAACGGGAAGTATATATTGAGATTGTTGACAAAGTCGGCTTCTCACGTTATCGCGGAAAGAATAAGTTGGAGAATGGCACGCTTGATCTGGATGTGTCTCATCTTGAAACCGGAGTATATATACTTCATGTAACGTCTTCGTCCGGGAAGGAATCGTTCCGCCTGGTAAAACGATAACGAGTTAAATTATATCAACTATACTAACAGCGTTTTTCCGGTGAAGGAACGCTGTTAGTATCAGTTATTATCGTACGCTGCCATACGGCATTTCTACTTTTTTATAATCGGAAGGTATTGTAAAATCGGAAGCCGGTAAAGATTGCTTCTTGATCTCTTTTGCTTCCATTACCATATTACCTTGCTCCATGTGCATCTCAATCTTCAGCGGGGCGCCATCGATTTTGTCGTAGTATATTTTTTGCGAACGATTCATTTTATTGCTGCCCAGGTTTTTAAGATCGAGTCCCGGTATATCTTTCGTGGCCCAGAGTATTTGTTGCATCTTGTGTTTCTCATCGGAATACTCCACAATATATTTGGTGCAGCTATAGCCGAGTATCTTCGTTGTCTCCGAAGTCTTTGTCACTTTTACATTTTTTTCTGACTCGCTTGGCTCTGTGTTGTGCTGCATAACAAAGTATGTCTTGTTCTGGCGGTCGAGCTGATACGATTCATTTTTACCTTTCAGCGAAAGCACTTCGTAGTTAGACATTATACCGCCTTCCATTGAGAACAGTGTGTTGCCATCTTTTACTTTTGCTGTAGAGCCTTTCGGAATAAACGATGAGAGGTTGCCACTCTTCATCATGTTCATGGCAGCGTCCATTTGAGCTTTCATTTGCGGGTTGGACTCCATCATAGCTTTAAACTGCGGGTCGTTCATCTTTTCTTCCATCTCTTTAATCTTCGCCTGGTTGGCGGGATCATTCATACGCTTTTGCGCTTCTTCCATTTCGGCTTTCATTTTTGGATCGGTGATGTCCATCGTGATCGACCATTTTATAATGCCTTCAAATGACTGCGCACGACTTTGCATCACGAGGACGATCAAGGCGAGGGTGAGGAGTACTTTTTTCATGTTCATGATTTTGTTTCGTTAAGCGTTGGTACGTGTTATACCGTTATTCGTTA
>CAMLLI010000338.1 GCA_946480685.1 uncultured Flammeovirgaceae bacterium
CTCGCACGTAATCAACGTTGCGGGTCGGCAGCGTATGCTTAGCCAACGAATCACCAAGTGTGCCTTGCTACTGAAGCCTGTGCAGGACAGCAGCGATCGTGTGGCTATACTTCATGAAATGAAAGGTGCTTTACAGCTCTGGACAATATCACATAACGGTCTCCAAAACGGAAATGACAGTCTCCGTTTGCCCGGCAACAATAGCGCAGCGGTTAAAGCTATGTTCGACAAGATCAACAGCAACCACCTGGCTATGCGCACAAATGCCGGGGCGATTATTGAGACACTGAGTAAAGAGCCGGATGCTTCATACGATACGCTCGGACCTTTTATAGAAGGTATACTGGATCATCAACACGCCTTCCTCGATGGGATGAATGCGATCGTGTTTCAATACGATCATGAAGCCAAACAAAAGATCAGTCGCCTGAGTACGCTGGAGTATGTGCTGCTGATTATATCCATCGTAGTAATTATACTTGAGATACTGTTTGTATTCAGACCTACTGCCGTACAGGTAAATAAAACGGTGAACCAGCTTATCGCTTCCGAGAAGAATGCCAAGAAACTTTCGAAGGAGATCGGTGCGCTATATTCATCACTTGAGAAATCATACGAAGAATTGTCACATGTAAATGTGCCGGTAGAGACACCGAAGATATATGCGAAAACTGATCGCGGTGGAAATGTAATTTTCATCTCCGATCTCTTTACCGAACTGAGTGGAAGAGAACTGTCTGTTAAGTCATCACCTTTGAAAGACCTTTTCGCGGCATCGAACCTGAATGATGAGTGGATGGAAGAAGTGATCGATCAGCTTTCGGAAGGCAATGCATGGCAGGGTATAATTCATTACCAGGATCGTAAGGAAAAAGATCGCTGGGCAGACATTATGATCGTGCCGGCTTTGAATGAAAAAACAGAAGTAGAAGAGTGGCTGATATTGGGCTCAGATATTACCCTGCAGAAACAAGCAGAGAAAAATATACGTGCCAAGAGTAAAGCCGAGATTGAAAAGAAAATCAATCAGCAGAAGTTTCGTTCGGTGCTTATCCTCGAAGGACAGGAAGAAGAACGCAAACGTCTCGCCATGGATATACACGATGGTATAGGACAGATGCTCACATCACTAAAATTCCAGATTGAGTCCATTGATCTGAAACAAGACGAGAGCGCAGCACAACATAAACTAACCGAGATCCAACAGCTCATCAAGCAGGTAATAAAAGAAGTTCGCAGAGTAACGTTCAACCTAAAACCAACCGTATTGGGTGATTACGGATTACCGGCTGCACTCAACGTTTTCATTCGCGAGATCGGAAAACTTACTGATATAGAACTGGTGTATACCATGGAAGGTGACAGCTCATTTCGCCTGCCGCAAAAAGTTGAGAATAACATTTTTAGAATTATACAGGAAGCTATAAACAACGCTATAAAATATTCCGAGGCATCGCGCATAGAAGTAAAACTCGAAATGACAGAAACCGATTTGTTAATAACGGTCAGTGATAACGGCAAGGGCTTCGATGAAAAACTGGTAGAAGCGCGAAGTATAAATATAGAGTCGGGGGGCGGATTTTTTAATATGTACGAGCGCACAGAGTATATTAACGGCTCGCTCGATATACGTTCAACCCTCGGATCAGGAACAGCTGTAGTACTGCGCGTTCCGGTGAAAACATTGTTAACAGTAGCATAAACAGTTATGAACAAGATCAATATAGTGCTGGCAGACGATCATGTATTGGTACGCAACGGTATAAAAGCGATGCTTGAATCGGATGCTGATATAGATGTTATAGGTGAAGCCAACAATGGTGTGGAGGCGCTTGAGACAGCGCGTAAGTTACACCCGGATATACTGGTGCTGGATATACGCATGCCCGAGATGAACGGTCTTGAAGCCGCTGCTAAACTTGGCTCTTATTCACCGGATACACGCGCGGTAATTTTATCCATGCACGACTCTGAAGAATATGTATTGTAGGCACTTGATGCGGGAGCCTATGGTTATTTACTAAAGGACACCGATCGTAACGAATTTATAAAAGCACTGAAGCAGATATATAACGGTAATAAATATTTCAGTGGTGCCGTATCCAATGTACTGGCCAACCGCCTGCTCAACACAAAACCATTTACCACCAGCAAGCCCGCAGTGCAGGAAACAGCAGAAGACAGTTATAGCCTGACGCGTAAAGAGAAAGAAATTCTGCAAATGATTGTAGACGGGAAGCAGAATAAACAAATTGCAGAAGCCTCCGGAAAAAGTGTTCGTACCATTGAGACACATCGTTTCAACATCATGAAAAAGTTAGGGGTTAACAATGCGATTGATATGGTAAACAAGGCCGTGAAAGAGAACCTTGTATAAACAAATATCACGTTGGTATAAATCCACGGTGAGTAAGAAAATACTCAGCACGTAGTCATTCATCTCCACTGCCGTGTTTTATACTATAAGAGTATGATCAGCCGGCATAGTTATTTAATTTCTTCCAGCAAAACGTATGTCTCACGTAAACAAAAAGGAGGTACTATGGCTATCCTGGAAAAGAATTATGAAGTAGATAATCGCACAGGTCTTAATCATGAAGGTCCAGATGCGAATATACCGGTACGCAGATTAACAGCAACATCAATCATTGGCGACCGCGTTGAAAATCCTATCGGTGAGAATCTTGGAAAGATTGATAACCTGATGGTAAATCTGCACAGCGGACATATAGAATATGCTGTGATTGATTTTGGTTCGTTCCTCGGAATAGGCGGTAAACTATACGCAGTTCCGTTTGCAGAACTACATCTCGATCCCGATCGCGAGTTATTTATACTAAACCGTGACAAGGATTATCTGAAAACAATTCCGGGCTTTGACAAAACTCACTGGCCGGACACCAACGATCACTCTTACTTTAATGATGTAAATACATATTGGGGCACACCGTATCCCAATACAAATTACTAAACACGAGTGATCGTAATACAAAAGGACACCCCCAAGGTGTCCTTTTTTTGTTGTATTTAATAAATCTTCTAATCTTGTAATTTTCTAATCTTGTAATTTTGGTAATCATCTCTAAAAGTCAGAATACTCCGCAGGATACATAAAGTATATATTAATCTTCGACACGTTATTCTGATACTCCGGCATCGAAGATAACTTTTTCCATTCCGGATCATTGCTGAATGCTTTCCAATGTTCATCGCGTGCAGCCTGATTTTCGAAAGACGTCATATACATCAGGTTGGGCATGCGACTTCCGGATAGTACTTCTCCATAAAACACAGCGTTGAAGCCGAGACGTTTGAAAAGCGTTACCTCGCCACCTTCATTAAACATCTGTACTTTGTTATGGTATATTTTCTCCGTGTGACCTTCATAACTTCGTAATTCATAAACGCGTTCGCTGCGTGGTCCTTTTAATGCAGGAACTTCCGGCTGCGGCATGTAGCTGAACGCTTTCAACACAATAGACTGAAGTCGCGCAAAGGGCGGTGTGCTATAGGGTGCATCGATATAATTTTTACCGGCAGCCAGGTATTGCTTGTCTTTTTGCAGCACATCATAGAGCGATGCGAATTGATCGAGCGATGTAAACGGTGTTAGCACATAGATTCTTTTTCCATAGTAAGCAGTATCTTTTTCCACCGGTTTGAATACACCAATTTTATTTATACCTGCACGATGCAGTGCCGGTATATAGGCATCCTTCAGGTAATCATCGATGAGCTTTTCCTGTTCAGCAGAGGTGATTTCATAAATCTTTATTTCATAGTAGGCACGCTTGGGCGGTGCAGCGTGGCTGATGGTAAGGGTAACCATTACCAGGAACATCCAGTTAAGAATCTTCATATTTTTTTGGGTTGTGGAAAGTGAAGATATAGAATGTTGAAACGTACAGAACAGGACTTGTGATGAAAGGTTGCTGGTTGATCTGAAGCCAAGCAGAGTCCGGGTTCATAAAAAAATAATATGGACTATTTTATAAATGAATGAACATTCATTTATATTTGCCTCACTGAAATGAGAACCCGGGACGAACAGAAAGAACAGACCATTCGCAAGAAGGCCATCGCGATGATCGTAGAGCAAGGCTTCGATGGATTTAGTATGCAGAAACTTGCCAAGGCAGCCAATGTATCGCCAGGCACACTATATATCTATTTTAAAGATCGCGATGATCTGATTATGCAGTTGTGGGAAGGCGAGATGAAACGGATGGGCGATGCTGTACTCGAGAACTTTGATCCCGAAGCTTCTTTTGAAGAAGGGTTAAAGTTGCAGTGGATGAATCGAGCACGGTATCTGATTGAGAATCCATTGAGCATGCAGTTTATGGAACAGATAAAATATTCACCGTATCACCACGTCTCTCTCTCCAGGATGGACAATAAATTCCTGGACATGATGAGAACATTTGCACACAACGCTATCAAGCGGAAAGAGCTGGTGAAGTTGCCGCTCGAGGTTTACTGGTCCATGGCGTTTGCACCGTTGTACCAACTGGTAAAGATGCATATTACTGGTAAAGGTATGCAAGGCGGACCGGAGAAGTTCGTGCTCGATGAGAAGACCATGAACATGACGTTGAAACTCGTGTTAAAAGCATTAAGACCTTCGTAGCATTTTGTATAACCCAAACCCAACGTCCATGCAAAATATACTGACTGATATACTCATCTTCAAAACCAACATTCGCGAGACTGATATGCCCGACATTGCTATAGCCATGTTGCTGGAGCCGCGTGTTATGCGGTGGAGTGTTGATTGTGGAGATGTAGATCGTGTGTTGCGCATAGAAGCGCACCAACTTACAGCCATGGAAGCCATAGCAATCGTACAACGGGCGGGCTACCGGTGCGAAGAATTACCGGACTGATTTCAGTTGTCCATTTTAATTACACTTTAAGAATGAAGTATGGAGAAAAAAGTATTTTCCAGATATGAAGTATTTGTGATCGTGATCCTCACGATCCTGCAATTCACAATTGTCCTTGATTTTATGGTGCTCTCTCCGTTGGGCGCTATATTGATGCCTACATTAAAAATTACTCCGGCACAATTTGGTATGGTGGTGTCAGCATATGCTTTCAGTGCCGGTATATCCGGGTTACTGGCAGCAGGCTTTGCTGATAAGTTCGATCGTAAAAAATTGCTGTTGTTCTTTTATGTAGGTTTTGTTTTCGGAACGTTCTTATGCGGTATAGCAACCGGTTATAACTTCCTGCTGGTGGCACGTGTAGTAACGGGTATATTTGGTGGCGTGATCAGTTCCATCAGTTACGCCATTATCACCGATCTCTTCCGCATGGAAGTACGAGGCCGCGTAATGGGTTTTATACAGATGTCGTTTGCCAGCAGTCAGGTATTAGGACTTCCATTAGGACTATACCTGGCGAACCTGTGGGGATGGCATTCACCGTTCATGCTCATTGTAGGCGTAAGTGTTGTTACCGGAATACTTATCGTATTCTATATGAAGCCGGTAAATGCTCATTTATTTTCGCAGACACGCGGCAATGCAGTTGTGCACTTGAGCAAAGTACTATCAAACCGGAATTACCTGCGTGCTTTTGCAGCCACAACATTACTGG
>CAMLLI010000339.1 GCA_946480685.1 uncultured Flammeovirgaceae bacterium
TTAATAGTTTATTGCAGAGGATTCTTGATAAACAGAAGAAAATGAGAAGTAACGAAGCGCTCGCGGAAGCAGGCAAATTCGCTATGGATAACTACTCGCTAATAATGATAAATTTTCCATTAGGAGATCACATCCAGAACATCTCGAATATTAAAGCCCTGGAAACATTACTGAGAGCAGTGCTCGAACCCTATAACACGTATAAGCACAAAAGAAAAATTGATGAATCGCGTATACTGAACGAATATCTTACCAATACAGTTTTGGTTCCGTCTGTGAAGTAGACTCTAATAAAGAAGCTCCGATAAATTTCCGGTCACAACTTTCATAATAGAAAACGACCGAACTTAAAACCCAACGGCTTCGGTATATAAAAAATTACCGGCCAAATTATCAAGACGATATATTTACTGTTTTTAACGTCAACTTAACTTCAGCACACAAGGGCATTTTTTAACATGTATCGGATCGTTTTACTTTCTCTCCTCGCGCTCATCATTCAAACAACTTCGTTCGCACAGCAACAACAAACCGACCGCCTCCAGCGATTCAGGAAGAATGGTCTCTACGGTTTTATAAACAGCAGTAGGGATACCGTTGCAGCTGCGCAGTGGGACTATGTCGATGATTTTTTCGCAGGCAAAGCGCGTGTGGAATACAAATCGAAGTGGGGCATGATTAACGCGAAAGGTGCTTACGTTATTCCGCTGGAGTATGATAAAATTACCAATGTATCGGATGAAGGAATTGTTCGCCTTACACTCAACGGACTGATCGGTTACAAGCATGTAGACTCGGGCGTAATGATCAGCGCCATTCAGTGGCAAGAGGCTGGTCCGTTTTACAAGGGCTTTGCCCTGGTGAAGAAAGACAACCACTACGGTATAATCAACACCAAAGGCGTAGAGATTTGCCCTGCTATATATGATTACATCTACGATATATCAGCGCCACAAGAAATGGTGCGCGTAAAAAAAGATGAGAAGTTGGGCTTCATCAACGCAGCGCGTAAACTTACTATACCGCTCAAGTTCTCGTACGCTGAAGATTTCAGTGATGGTCTCGCACTCGTGCAGGTAGTGGGCAGTGAAGTTTTTGAGTATATAGACAAAACCGGCAAATCTATACTTCGCGCCCCGACCGGTATTATGCCCGGTAAATTCACGGAAGGTTATGCCCTGGTGTTAAAAGGAAATGCCGATGCTTATAAAGCCGGCTTCATCAACAAGCTGGGCAAAATAGTTATACCCATCGAGTGGGACGATGCCACTGAATTCCACAACGGACACGCTGCTGTAAAACGCAACGGCAAATGGGGCTTCATCAACAAAACCGGCAAGCTGGTTGTAGACACACTGTACGATGAAATTACACCCTACAGCAAACAGGCTAAAGGCAAACGCAACGGTCGATGGGAGAATTTGTTTGAACCGGAAACACCTGAGGAGGTGGTGGACGAGGTGCATTAACATGTATCTTCAAACTTCCTATGAAACGCATAATAATGCCTGCACTTAATATATAAGCAACGAAGAACTATATGCATATTTGAGCGAACTTATGAATCAAAGTAAATCGGCAACTTCGTCTTTTGCATATATTCCACAATTGGACTCCGTTCGGTTTCTCGCTTTCTTTTTAATATTTATACACCATACAAATGTTGCAGGAGTTCCCGCTATGTCTGGCCTGCAAAAGATCGGATGGGTGGGCGTTGACGTCTTTTTATGTCTGTCCGCCTTTCTTCTTACACGCTTGTTGCTGATCGAAATACAAACACACAACCACATCAGTCTCGCCAAATTCTTTATGAGGAGAATTTTACGAATATGGCCTCTATATTTTGCATATCTGTTACTAATGCTTTCAATCTCCCTAATTGTATTTAAAACGAAGCAAGATCTTTTTCGCTTTGCAACGCTAGCCACCTTCACCGACAATATTGCCACTGCCGTACACGGCTATAACCCACAGATCGCCACAGGTCATCTTTGGACCATTTCGTACGAAGAACAATTTTACCTGGTGTTACCTTTTGTTATAATGTTTATCTCGCGTGCCACACATACAACACGCAAAACCATTCTCATCTGCATCACGGTGCTCGGCTTACTGAGCAGATTCATTTTTATATCTTGGCACGCAAGCCATCCGCAAATATGGGTTCTGCCAATAACTCACTTTGAATCAGTTATTGTAGGCTCCATTATGGCGCACTATCATAACCAGCTAAGAAATATACCCGTTGTAGTGCTTCTCGTAACCTTCATTGCAAGCCTGTGCGGGCTAATCCTCACTCCCCACGTAAGCGCAAGCAATATTCTTTTTTTCATCTCATATTCCAGTGCGGGCTTATTTTCCTTTGCAGTTGTAACATTAGCGATCAACAACGAATTTAATTGGCTAAAAAAAATACTGCTGCTAAAACCGCTATGTTATCTGGGGAAAATATCGTACGGACTATACATCTTTCATCTGTTATCACTACTGGTAGTGTATCATCTGAAGCCAACCAACAATTACTATATTAACAACCTTTTAGGACTAGCGCTTTGTATCGTTGGCGCAATGCTATCATACGAGATCTTAGAAAAACGCTTTCTAACTCTTAAAAGAAGAAACTATAGTTAGCAGTGTTACCGCTTTCGAAGCCTCAATCAACGGAATAATTCTTAATCATATATGATGCCCTTGTGCAGTGTTCGCCCCCAAAAAAAGTTCTGAACGTTACAAGAAAGTGTATCTTTGAAAAAACCTACCGAGAAAGATTATAAATCCTCTGCTCTATGTTGTTTAACTCAATTGAGTTCTTTGTATTTTTCTGTGTCACCTTTTTTTTGTACTGGCTGGTTGATAGCAGCAGACTGCGTCTACAGAACTTCATTCTACTTGCAGCAAGCTATACCTTCTACAGCTGGTGGGATTATCGATTTTTATTCCTGTTAGTATTCTCTACACTGCTTTGTTACTTCTCGGGTCTCATGATTGATGCTGCACTGCCAGGTAAACCGAGTAGAAAAATCTGGCTTTACATCAGTGTCGTGGTGAATTTGGCATTTCTTGGCGTGTTCAAGTATTACAACTTTTTTATTGACTCATTCGCAGATCTTTTGCGGTTTGCCGGGATTCAAGCTCACGTCTCAACGCTACGGATAATTCTTCCTGTTGGGATATCCTTTTATACGTTTCATGGTCTTTCTTATGTTTTTGACATCTATTATGGGCGAGTAAAGCCAACCAAGAACTTCGTGGATTATTCACTTTTTGTGAGCTTTTTCCCTTTGTTAGTGGCTGGGCCGATAGAACGTGCGACTCATCTGCTTCCTCAAATTCAAAGCCCTCGGAAATTTGACTCGGGATTAGCCGTAAACGGACTGCGGCAAATTTTATGGGGTCTTTTTAAGAAAATAGTAATTGCCGATAATTGTGCCGTCTATGTTAATCAGATATTCGACAACAATGAGATTTACACAGGCAGTACCTTGCTTTTAGGAGCGCTGCTTTTTGCATTTCAAATCTATGGAGACTTTTCAGGTTATTCAGATATCGCCTCGGGAATCTCCCGACTTCTGGGATTTGAATTGATTCGAAATTTTGCCTTCCCATATTTTTCTCGCGACATCGCAGAGTTTTGGAGAAGGTGGCACATTTCCCTCTCAAGCTGGTTTAAAGATTATGTATACATACCCCTTGGAGGCTCTCGACTTGGATTAGCCGGGCAAATACGTAATACGTTTTTCATTTTTATTATAAGCGGATTTTGGCATGGTGCAAACTGGACTTTTATTATTTGGGGAGCTTTGAATGCCCTATATTTTCTACCGCTTTTACTGTTTCAAAAGAATCGTCAGAACTTAGGCATTGTGGCAAAAGGCAGGTTGATACCGTCACTTACCGAGCTAAGTCAAATGGGCATAACATTTATGCTAACAGTTTTAGCATGGATCTTTTTCCGTGCTGAAAGTATAGGGCATGCAATTGAATATTGTTCCAAAATTTTTAGTTCATCTCTGTTCGAGCCACTAGTGTTTACTCCATATGTTTTATTCGCACTGATCATTTTCTTTCTTACAGTGGAGTGGTTTGGGCGCGAAGGAAACTTTGCACTTGAAGGAGCCGCAACAAAGTGGCCAAGATCTGCCAGATGGCTTTTTTACAACGTAATAATGCTTTGCATAGCAATTTTTGGAGGCAAAGCAGAGACATTTATTTATTTTCAATTTTAGTAGGTACAATGGCTAGGAGTGTATTACCAGATATAATAGGTCTCTGTCGGAGAACTACCTCATTTGTAATTTTTACATTAATAATAGCAATTGTAATAGAGTTAGCTTTGTCCGTCATTAATTTGTTTATATCTCTTCCGTTTCCGGCCCCTTCATATAATAAAGCACTTGTTAACACCAAGAGCCTTCATGCAGATATAGAACCTTCTTTTGGAGTTTGGCATCAAGCGAACTACAAGGCGCGACAAACAGGTGCTTGTTTTGATGCTATATTTACAACGAACAAATGGGGAGCACGCGATGACAATTGGACTTCAACACCAACGAATATACATCGAGGGCTGCTGCTGGGAGATTCTTTTATGGAAGGATACGGTGTAAATGAGCAAGACCGGGCGTCCGAAATTTTCGAACAGAAAACAAATACAAAAGTCCTAAACCTTGCTACAGCCGGCCACTGCGGACCGACCCAGTATCGTTTGATATATAACGCATTTAAGGATTCATTGGATCACGACTTTGTACTTGTAGGTTTAAATCTACCCAACGAGCTGGAAGACGAAGACATCTCGATGTGGAAAAACAAAAGACGATACCGTCCATATCTAGTAGGCAACTATCCAAACTATGAATTAACATACGCAACTGTACCTTTGGAGCAGTCTATATATGGAAGTACAAAAACAAAGCAATCTCTTATTAAAAATCTTTTATCAGAATACTCCTCCCTATACCATTGCATGACCTACCTCATGGAGCATGGTGCTTCTGCGGAGATAGATTTAAAAGTTCATTCCAGACAAAATCATACTAGTAACAGCTTTGACGAAGAAAGTGCGATGAAAGTTGTATACAATATGGAGATGATACAACATCTAGCAGGTACGAAGCCGGTATATGTTTTCTTTGTACCCAACCTTGAGTTTATTCAGAATAGCAACAACAATATTTTTACTTTTATAGCCCAACAACTACTCCAAAGGAATATACAATTGCTGGACATTGGTAAATATCTTAAGAATCAAAATGACGGAAAATTATTTCTTGACTGTGATGTGCACTGGAGTATTGAAGGCAATAGAAGAATTGGGGAAGCCCTTGGAGCAGCCTATCAGAATGTTCCGAGCGATAAACTAAGCCGGTAGTACAACACCTAGCAGATGGGATTGATAACAATACATTTTCCACAATCGTCCTGAATCGCTGTGCTTTGCGTAAACGTCCCACTCTTGATACTCGTTGAAATAACACTATTAATGTATAATTACCGCAGGCTATCATTTTTACAGGACTGGTATATTTGCCGCTATCTCATTCAGAAATCCAAAATTTGAAACGGAAGGGTATGACACCAAACTGACCATTCAAAA
>CAMLLI010000340.1 GCA_946480685.1 uncultured Flammeovirgaceae bacterium
TGCAGGCGGTATACTGGTGGTGATCATCTTTGGCGTAATGCTTACAGCCAAGATTGCGGGTAAACCCCTCGTTGTAAAACATACCAACCTGTTGGCCGGCACACTCGCCTGCGTATCGTTATTTACCTTGCTGCTATACTTTTTATCATCACAAAAGTTTTTTGAAGATGGAAAGAGCGAGATGCCCTCGGCTGATACTTCAATCAACACGATTGGCTTCGGCCTTATGACCGAGTTTGTACTGCCGTTTGAAGTGGCAGGTATATTATTACTGGCCGCACTGATAGGAGCTGCGGTTATAGCATCGTCCATTAAATCCGGAAAAGTATAATGGTGCCGGTATATCACTTTTTATGGCTGGGTGCGTTTCTTTTCTGTGCAGGGCTCATGGTAATTATTACCAAGCGCAATGCCATTATGGTGCTGTTGGGTATAGAGTTGATGCTGAATGCATCGAACCTGAACCTCGTAGCGTTTAACCAGCTTCATCCGGCTCATCTGAGTGGACAGGTGTTTGCCTTGTTTGTTATCATTGTTGCTGTATGCGAAGCTGCCGTTGGTCTCGCCATTGTGTTGCGTGTGTACCAGCACTATCAAACCTCGGTGCCCGATGAAGTAACGGATCTGAAAGACTAACTATATATAACCCGAACGATACATCCCCACGTAATACATCAAAACAGCAATGCCCGAAACTCAGACACACTATACAACATTCTTTGAAGTATGCCTGCTGCTGGTTGTCTTGTTGCCTTTGGTGTCATTTGTTGTGTCGGGGCGTATACCACAACGCTATTCGTGGGCAGTAACATTTACGGCTCCCTTTTTTTTGCTGCTCAGCGCCATCGGTGCTATATATATATTCTCGGCCGTATGGCATCAGCAACCCTATATTGCCATGGTAAATTGGTTCGCCATTGGTGGAACACAACTATCAGCGGGAATATATTTGAATGATATAGCTGCATTGATGTTGCTGGTCGTAACGTTCATTTCATTCCTGGTGCATCTATACTCAACCGGCTATATGGCAGGCGATGCAGGCTTGACACGTTATTTTTCCATGCTTGGCTTTTTTACTTTCTCGATGCTGGGCATCGTACTGGCGGATAGTTTGCTGCTCATGTTTGTGTTCTGGGAGCTGGTAGGTTTTTCTTCGTATATGCTTATCGGCCATTGGACAGAGAAAGATGAAGCCGCTGCTGCTGCAAAAAAAGCTTTCTTGTTAAACCGAATTGGTGATGCTGGTTTCCTGGTAGGGCTCATGCTTATCTGGGCGTATACCGGTACATTTGATATAGTCCAGCTCAGTAGTATAAATGAAATATTCTCGTGGCAAACAGCAGCATCGCTATGTTTATTTGCCGGGGTGATTGGTAAGTCTGCGCAGTTTCCGTTACTCACGTGGCTGCCCGATGCCATGGAGGGGCCAACGCCCGTGTCGGCTCTCATTCACGCAGCTACCATGGTGGCAGCTGGTGTGTTTTTATTGGCAAGGGTATATTTCCTTTTCACACCTGCAGCGCTGGATGTGATCGCAGTTATAGGTATCCTTACGGCATTGATGGCTGCACTCTCTGCCATGGTACAGTTCGATATTAAAAAAGTATTAGCGTACTCAACAATATCGCAGCTGGGATTAATGGTTGCAGCGATTGGTGCAGGCGCACCGGCAGCAGCCATGTTGCATTTGTTTACACACGCGTTCTTCAAGGCAGGTTTATTTCTCTGTGCCGGTATAATTATACATGTACTGCACCAGGCACAACAGCAGGCGCATGAACATTTCAACGTACAGGATATACGCAACCTCGGAGGCCTCCGTAAAAAATTACCGTTCACCTTCTGGGCATTTGTGATTTGTGGAAGTGCGTTAGCAGGTATACCATTCTTTTCTGGTTTTCTCTCCAAAGATGCTATTCTCACCGCCCTCACAATTTGGAAAGGCGATGGTTTTTCATGGAAGTGGATCGTGCTCGCCTCTGCATTTATAGTTTCGTTTCTTACCGTCATCTATACCTTCCGTATGATCTGGACGATTTTTATGGGAGATGAAAACCGTACGGCTTCATTACCGGTAGTTGAACCACCAGTGGTAATGCGTGGTCCGGTTGCTATACTCGCTATTTGCTCGGTGTGGTTATTGGTCGATATAAATCCCATTAACTTCGAAGGATGGCTTTTCAATACACTGCATACCGGTAGCAGCTTTCATATAGGAGCAATTTCAGTAATATCAGCATTGTGGATTGCACTTGCTGTTGCTGCTGCGTACTTCCTGTTTGGTAACCGAACGCTACATGCCGATTTACTGCTGAATAATTTTTATCTCGATAAGGTATATTTTAAGATTGTTGGTAAACCATCGTGGAGGCTTGCAGAGTTTACAGATTACTTCGACAGGCGATGGATCGATGGGTTTATTCACGCTTCAGCCTACGCACAGGTAACGGTTTCGCATTTGGTAGGATGGTTCGATCGAGCCATTGTTGATGGCACTGTAAACGGTATAGCAAGTTTGTCGCGCGGTGTGGGTAATTTTACCCGCTCTTTCCAGGGTGGTAAAATTCAGAGCTACATACTATGGGCAATTCTGGCAATCATAATTTTTCTAATTTGGATACTATTTTAAGAAGCGATAAGTAAACTGAAAGCAGAAAGAGAAACGTAATGCACCACTATTATATATCCCTTTTAATTTTTATACCTCTTCTTGCAGCAGTTGCCGGATTGTTTGTGTCTGCCGGAGCCGCAAAATATTTTCGCTATAGCACGCTTTTCGTAAACCTCCTTCAGTGCATGGTATTGATTTCAATGGTGCTGGAATATATACCGGGCCAGGGCATGCAGCTTGTTGAAAAGAAAGACTGGATCACGTTGAACATCGGTACGTGGGGGGTATTAAAAGCGGAATATTTTGTGGGGGTTGACGGACTAAGTATGCCCCTGGTAATTTTATCTGTTTTTGTCTTGCTGATAACCACTATCTCTTCGTGGACGATCAACAAAAACGTAAAAGGCTATTTTATTTTGTTATTGATATTGAACGCAGCCATCATCGGCAGTTTTACGGCACTTGATTTTCTGTTGTTCTATCTCTTCTTTGAGTTTATGTTGTTACCGATGTTCTTCCTCATTGCTATATGGGGCGGAGCGCGCAGAGAATATGCATCTATAAAATTCTTCCTCTATACATTGCTGGGCTCTGTCTTTATTCTGATTGTAATGATAGGCCTATACATCAGTGTGCATGATCCGAATTATTCCGGACAACTGGTACACAGTTTCAGTGTGCTCAACATGGCCGATGCATCCAACTTTATATCGCACACAATACTCGATCCTAACAATGCCTGGATGATTGGTCCGATGAACGCACGCCTTTGGGCATTCTTATTTTTGTTCATCGGTTTTGCTATCAAGTTGCCCATGGTACCGGTACACACGTGGTTGCCGGATGCACACGTGGAGGCACCTACTCCGGTTTCCGTTATACTGGCAGCGCTGTTGTTAAAGATTGGTGGTTACGGCCTTGCGCGTATAGCCTTCCCGATATTTCCGGAAGCCGCTATACATTTCAGTACGTTCATTGGTATCATGGGCGTGATCTCCATTATCTATGGCGGATTGAATGCCATGGCGAGTAAAGACTTGAAACGACTAATCGCCTACTCATCGGTATCGCATATGGGTTTTGTGCTGTTGGGTCTTGCTTCGTTAACACCGGAAGGTATAGCAGGTTCGATATACCAGATGTTCAGTCACGGAATAATTTCAGCCATGCTATTCTTATTGGTTGGTGTACTATATGATCGCACACACGACCGTACCATTGTAAATTACTCGGGCCTGTCTTCTAAAATGAAAAGCTATACTGCGCTGGTATTGGTTGGTTTTTTTGCTTCGATGGGTTTACCAGCGTTCTCCGGTTTTATAGCCGAGATCATGATCTTCCTGGGAGCCTTTAAAGCAAATAGCGTGAACGGTTTGCTGCACGAAAGTTTAGCGATTATCGCAACACTGGGATTAGTACTGGGCGCTGCATATTACCTCTGGACTTTACAGCGCATGTTCTTCGGACCGTATGATCTGAAAGGAAATATAGCGCACGATTCTATTTATGATCTTACCGATCGTGAGTACCTTATGCTCGTACCGCTGGCGATAGCAGCCTTGTTCTTTGGAATTTTTCCGCAGCCGATGATCAACATCATCGATCCGTTCGCACAGAACTTTTCAGAATTTGTGCTGCGTGCCGGAAAGAGTTTAACATTAAATCCGTAATCCTGTGGAGAAGGGCTTACGCTTAACACTGGATCATATCTTCTCAAGCTTGTTTGAGCTGAGTCCGGAAGTAATTCTTTCCATTGGTATACTGCTTATTGTTGTAGTAGGCCTGGTAAAGAAAGATCACGCCATCACCACGTTACTCACACTTCTTATTTTCTCTTTCTCATTTCTTTTTGTTTTATCGGATCTCGATACACTGCAGCAACCACTGTCGCTTTTTCAGGGCATGCTGCGCAAAGATACTTTCTCGCTATACCTGAGTGCGCTGGCCGATGCAGCCGGTATACTTACGGTGTTGATGAGCTGGCGAAGTCAGCGGGAGCAAAGTCACCTTCAAGAGTACTATGCGCTCATTATAACGGTAGCGCTAGGCGCACACTTACTGGTGATGAGCACCAACTTCATTATGGTGTTTCTCTCGCTCGAACTCATCTCTATAAGTTCGTATGTCCTCACCGGATTTTCGTTCGATAAAAAAGGTGCGGAGGGAAGTTTAAAATATTTTCTGTTTGGCTCGGTTGCTTCGGCAGTGATGCTGTACGGTATTTCGTTGCTCTATGGATTTTCAGGGTCGCTTGAATTTTTATCCGAAGAATTTTTCAAAAACATCGCGGGCAATATTACACCCCTGTTCTTTATAGCAGGGCTCATGGTGTTAAGCGGTTTCCTGTATAAACTCGCAGCGGCACCACTTCATCCGTGGGCGCCCGATGTATACGAAGCTTCGCCTATGCCGGTCGTTGCTTTTTTTTCAACCGTGCCGAAGCTTGCCGGCATTGGTGTGCTTACCCGTTTTATAATGACGCTGAAAGTTGCTGATCCATCATACGACTGGCAATCTATATTGAGTGTCGTTGCTATTCTTTCATTAACGATCGGAAATTTTTCTGCGCTTCTTCAAAAAAATACAAAGCGACTCATGGCGTATTCGTCTATTGCGCAGGCCGGTTTTTTATTAATAGGAGTTGTTGCTTTTCTTCCGCAGGGTATACACTTCATGCTCTTTTATGCTACCGTGTATGTAGCTATGAATTTCCTCGTGTTCATATACCTTCAATATTTTGAAAAAAATGGTTTTGTAACGATTGCAGAATTTGAAGGTATAGGAAAAACGTTTCTCTGGCCTTGTATTTTTTTACTGATAGGTTTTGTTTCCCTTACAGGTTTACCACCTACCGGAGGGTTCACAGCAAAATTATTTATCTTCTCCTCTTTGTGGGATGCGTATCAGCTTTCCGGAAAAAATATGTTGCTGTGGCTGCTGATATTTGGTTTGCTTAATACAGTAGTTTCGTTGTTTT
>CAMLLI010000341.1 GCA_946480685.1 uncultured Flammeovirgaceae bacterium
TTTGCAGTTGAAATGACCATCGGACCATTCTCCATCTCCACTATATCCATCGAAAAGAGCACATCGATTACCTTTCGCGACTTCGTATATAGTTGCACTTCTTTGTTACGGACCTCCTCACCTTTCTTTAACATCGTAACCATGCGTTCGCGTACATCGGAGTCGAGCCATATCGCAAGCTCGTGTACATGCTTGCCAATAACTTCTTCGCGGGTATAGCCGAGCAACTTCAGAAAAATTTCATTCACTTCAACAAATACACCTTCGAAGGTAGCGAGTGCCAAGCCGGCTACCGGGTTGAAATGAAACAGCCTGGCAAAGCGCTGCTCTGAAAGTTGCAACGCTCTATAGGCATTTTTCAATTTCAATAAATTCTCATTGCGCTCAATGGAGTGAAGAATGGCGCGTCTTAATACACGTTGATTGAGTTGCTGTTTGTTGATATAGTTTTGTGCACCTTCGCGTAACACCTGCACCGCCATCTCGTCATCGTCTTCCTGTGTGAGTACAATCATGGGACTGACGGGATATGCAGTACTGAGCTGTCTCAACATGTCGATGCCTGCTTCACCGACTATATCGAGTCCGAATAAAATAACATTTACCGAAGGATTGCTGTTTGAAAAATCAACCGCTTCCTGCAGCGATTTTTTCAGAATCACTTGCGCACTGGTATATTCTGTATCTTTTAAAATACTTTGAACAAGTACAACATCCTCCGGATTATCTTCTACAAGTAAAATGGTAATGTTCTGATACATCGCTCAACAAAATTTTACACAAAAAAATATCTCTAACGAAAAGCTGCGTGCAGGTAATAACACGCGAAACAATTATGCCCGACTCGGACACGAAGATCACGTACCGAAGCAGCAAGTTCACACTCGATTACTCGTGAACATACCGGTATAAGATAATCATTTCTTTGATTTAATCACGAAGCTTCTACACCGGAGGAATGAGACAAGCTGCTTAAAGACATCACCTATAAAATGTGAGCCAGCGGATTGCCGGCTCACACCTGATTACTATATACTTGCTATAAACGGTGCTTTCTGCAAGAAGCGGTCATCAGAGAGCTGCTGTACCAAAAAGACAGCGAGGTCTGTTGCGCGGATTTTTTTTCCGGGACAATTATACTGATCGATCGCGATGGATCCGGTCTCAGCGCTAAGTTCGATCATGGGCAAGCGTACCAGTGTCCACTGCACCGAACTCGCTGCCAGTATCGAAAACTCCTTCTGCTTATCAGCAATAACCGAAGCGAATAACCATTTCATCATGCGAGACAAGAGCTTTGTCCGAAAGCTCTTTCTGTCACCGGGTATATCGATGCTTAAACCTGTTACAACAATATATCGCTTCACATTTAGTTCGCGCATAGCCTGTACGATGTGCGCTGTTGCCTGACTGAGTACAGGTGGTTCGCCTTTACGTTGTCCTAATGTACTGATGACTGCATCACAGTTTTCCAGCAGTCTGTATATCGTTTGATAATCGCGTGCATCACCCCGCACAACTTCAATTCGGGAATTCGTTATTGTGACTGTAGACGGATCGCGCACCAACACGCGAATTGCATAACCTTGTTTGATAAGCTGATCAACCAGGTATTTTCCGGATTTACCGGTAGCGCCAAGAACGGCAATAGTTTGATTCTGTTGCATAATGCTTTTTCATAAAATTCAGTGAATAAGAAATAGTGCTTTGCTTGACGAAAGCAAAGTATGCTGCACCGGCAGAAAGGATTTTCTACAGAAAGGTGCCGATTGAATATTTATGAAATGCGTTTAATGAGACAAAGATACAACGGATGTGTTATCCGTTGTATCCGGGACCTGTTATTTTTCGAGTACGACTTTATGTGCACTGAAGCCTGTCTCCTGCTGTACCTCGAGTATATATATACCTGAAGGAAGTGCCGTCATATTAAGAATAACACCGCGCTCTGATTCTTTTACCGGAACCTTGAGCAAATAGCCTACTTCATTGCGTACCTTCACAGACGCTATACCATCTCCATTCGATTCGACCTCTACAAAATCGGCCGTTGGATTCGGATGGATGATGAGGGCATCGTTCACACCATCTATATAAACAACTTTGGAATACATACTGCTTCCATCAAAATCAACTTGTCTTAAGCGGTAGTACGAGCTTCCTGCGAATGGCAACGCATCGTTGTACGTGTAGTCATGCCGTTGTGAGGACGTACCCGCTGCCTTCACGCTGCCGATCGACTCGAAGTATTTTCCATTCTTGGAACGTTCTACCAGGAAATAGTCGCTGTTAAGTTCATTGGCCGTTGCCCATTGCAACACCACCTGGTTCTCACTATTCTTTTTGCCTGTAAAATTCAAAAATGTAACAGGCAACGGGTTGTTACCATTCCCGGATGCCAGTGCAAACGGACTGAATGATGTTACCACTCCGTTGGTAATGATCGTACCTGCACTCGTAGTACCGGTCGTACCTCCATTGCCCTGATCTTTCCAACGCCCCTGCCCTATATCCCAGCGTGCTATACGCAATGCAGACAAATCGTTTATTGTTCCGCTGTTACCATCCCAGCTTAGTGTAACATCTATATTGGAAGTACCACCGGTGCGATTCAGCATCCAATACTCAGCACCGCTCACGTGATCGAGTGAAGCATCACGTTGTGCATTCGGATATACCACCGTAGGGTTGCTGTGGAAATACTGTGCGGTAAAGTGATCAGTAGTTTGTGCAGGTGCCGAAATTCCAATCGGCCGATAATGACCATTGTCGCCTACCGGGAATGTAAAAGCAGTGTTGCCCACTTTGCGTACATCGCCATCGATGTGGCTTGCATCGCTTGCTCCTGTAACGGTGGCGCCATTCAGGATTTCCAATATACCATTCTGATATACTATACCGTTCGTAAGTGTAAGCTGATTGCGCACCTGTTGTATACCCGATGAGATTGTAATATTATTCGTCTTATTGATCACCAGGTTGTGAAATGTTTGTGTAGCCGCTCCGCTGATCGTGTTGGCCGCATTGGCTCCGACAAATTCAACGGTACCGCTATTGGCCGTAAAGCCTCCGCTGTTCGACCAGCTTCCGTATACCTGCAGGTTAAACGTTCCGCTTGTAGACAACGATGCGGCTGCTATAGCGGAGTTATAGGTGCCCGCTGCAACAGCACCATTAATTGTAAGATTGCGACACTGTGCTCCCGCACCTGCTATAACGGGCATGTTACGAACTCCGGCTGCCGGTATAGTTACGTCCGTGGCAGATGTAGGTATAGAGCCGCACCAGTTTGCAGCATTGAACCAATCCGTGCTCACCGCTCCCGTCCATATAACATCGGATGCTGTATGTGTTACCGGTGTAAATTGTACCGACAGGTACGCAGTACCTCCGCCTTGTATGAGGCGCAGTTCAACCTGCGATGTACTTTCGAGTACACCTGTCCAAAGTGTACCGTGCACATCGCAGCAACCATTGTGTTGTGCTACCTGTGTTCCGTTGATGAGCAATGTAAAATTATCATCGTGTGCCGGTATACTGATCTGATATATACCGCAGGTAAAACCGGATCGCTTGAAGCTGAGACTATAATTTGAGACACCGAGTGCACATCCCTGGTAAGCTGTCCCATTCGTAGCGTTTGCTGTTGATGGCGCTGCGTTGTTGGCCCAGCGTGTGGTGGTGTTGAAATCATAACCGCTCGCACCAGATCCATTCTCGGTATAGTAACCGGAATAGTTTGTACCCACTACTGTAGAGTTGAATGCATATACATTCCAGGTGTTGGTCGGATAGGTATTGACTGCCGGCAATGGATTAATCGTAATAGTACTGATCGCATCCAGTGTATTACAGTTGTTGCTTCCCGACACGGTATAGGTTGTTGTAACGGTAGGGCTAGCCGTTACCTGGAAACCGGACGTAGCACTCAAGCCGCCGGCCGCTCCTGTGCTGGACGACCATGTATAGGAGCTTGCGCCACTTGCCGTTAACGTAAACGGTGTACCCGGGCAATACGTTGAACCTGTTGTAGGTGTCACGGATGTATTGGACAATGGATTGATCGTGACCGGAACCGAGTTGGTAGCAGTACATCCCGTCTTCGCTGCGTCTGTCAACGTAACGGTATAGTTATCCGACACAACCGGAGATATACTGGTGCTCGCATTGGACGGTGTCGCGATGGTTCCGTTGTTGGCTGCGTTGCCAGGTGTCCAGCTATAGGTTGCTCCGCTAATCGCCGATGTTGCTGTAAGCGTTGTACTCGTGCCCGCACAAATAGTAACCGGTGTGTTGACCGATACCGGTGTAGTGGCAGCGGGTGTCATGGCGAATTGTAATCTGCCAGGACCGGAGTTGTTGATCAGTCGTAACTCTATGGTACTGGTGGGGCCGATAAATCCGGTCCATACATTGGTATGTACATCGCCCCAGCCATTGTGCTGAAATACCTGCGCGCCATCGATATATAGTGTTACGTTGTCGTCATGATAAGGTATATCAATCTGGTAATAGCCGCACGGAATATTGGTGCGTTTGAAACTCATGGAGTAAAATGTAGTCGGCACAGAACATCCTGTATAGCCTATACCGGAAGAAGCATTTGCAACGGAGGGGCCACTCACATCTGTCCAGCGACTCGTAGTGTTGAAATTCAGATTGTCTTCGGTATAATAACCATAGTAATCACCGAAGCCTGTACCATTAAAGCAGTATACATTCCAGGTGCCGTTACCAAATCCGCTTGGTGTTGGTGTAGTCGGAGGATTCTGCACCGTGATAAAACGTGATGCCGTTGACGTAGCACAGTTATTACTACCCGTCACGGTATAGGTTGTCGATACCGATGGATCTACGATAACTGTATTCCCTGTTGTAGTGTTGAGACCGGCAGCCGGTGACCAGGTATAGCTGTTGGCACCACTTGCTGTTAAGGTGATCGTTGTTATGCCCGAGCATATAGTAGAAGGTGCCGGAGCAATGGTTGTTGTTGGTGTAGCGGCAACGGTAACCAGCACGCTGTTAGCGATAGTGCATCCTGTTGTTGCATCAGTACCTGTAACGGTATAGGTTGTGGTTGCTGTTGGTCTTGCTTCAACGCTCGCTCCTGTTGCCGGAGTAAGTGTAGCGGCAGGTGTCCACGCATAGGACAATGTTACCGGCGATGTTACCGTAAGCGTAGTGGGTGTACCCGAACAAACTGTTACCGGTGCTGACATCGTCAACGGCACGGTAGATGTGCTGAATTGCAAAGTAAGATATGAATTACCGCCTCCTGAATTTTGAACGCGTGCCTCTACAGTAGACGATGTCCCGAGAAAACCGGTCCATACATTGGTGTGTGCATCACAGCAACCTATGTGCTGGTATACCTGTACACCGTCAATGAATAACGTTACGTTGTCATCGTGCGCGGGTATATCAATCTGGTAATATCCGCAAGTAAACCCGGCTCGCTTATGTATGAACGAATAGGTACTTGTATTGGTAATGGTACACCCCTGGTAAGCACTGCCTGCGCTGCCATTAGCATTGGAAGGACTCGTGTTGTTTGCCCAGCGATTGGTAGTGTTGAA
>CAMLLI010000342.1 GCA_946480685.1 uncultured Flammeovirgaceae bacterium
ACCTACCGGCACATCGTAGAACAAACCACCGATCCAGATATAGTTATATAGTAACCTGGCACCCGAAGCCCACTCAAGCAAGCGCAGTATATGTTCGCGATCGCGCATGACCCAGAAGAACGGAGTAAACGCACCGATGTCCATTCCATAAGTTCCTATTGCTATAAAGTGAGAGGCAATACGATTCAACTCGGCCATCAATACACGTATATACTCTACACGCTTCGGAATCTGGTTTTCAATTCCGAGCATACGCTCAACGCCCATAGCGTATACATGTTCGTTGCTCATCGCAGCAACATAATCAAGCCGGTCAACAAAAGGTATAACCTGGTTGTAGGGAAGATTCTCTGCGTGCTTCTCAAAGCAACGGTGCAGGTACCCGATGTGCGGCACTACCTCTTTTACGATCTCACCATCCATCAACACTTCAAGGCGCAACACACCGTGCGTGGACGGGTGCTGTGGTCCGAGGTTGATAATCATCTCTTCCGACCGCAGGTTCTCCGGGTTCAGTTTGTTGGGCTCCGATAGCGCTAAACTTCCTTCTTTATATTTATACTGTATACGATCTGTGGGCATGGCGTTTTTAGCTATGAGCTGTGAGCTGTTAGCTTTGAGTTTTTAGTATTCTACTTTAATATCGCGATAGTAGGCCTGGTGTGTGTAGTCTTTGCGTAGCGGGTATCCTTCCCAGTCGGCAGGCATAAGTATTCTGCGCAGATCGGGATGGTTGGTAAATAGTATACCATACATATCGAATACCTCGCGCTCCATCCAGTCGGCAGATTTCCACAGATGTGTTACTGTATCGATCACCGGATTTTCCCGCGGCAAAATTACTTTCACCATCAACTGAAAATTATACGGAATGGAGTATAGATTATATACCACCTCCATGGTAGCCGCCTGTACACCGTTATCTATACCGGTTACACACGACAGCATATCAAAATACGTTGAAGCATCTTGTTGAAGCTTGGTGCACACATCAACAAGTTTGGATTTGTCTACGATGATAGCATAAGGCGTCACCGTACGATCAGCTTTAATCTGATCAGGACCCGCTATATCCGAAAGCATTGAAACTATATCATCAATAGTCATGATGGCGTCTGGGTTAGTTGTGAGAACGAAATCAAAATACATTCGTTCCTGCAATTCAAAAGTAAAGAATTGAATCCGAAAGTAAGGTACCCTTTACCAGAGTTTTCATCGACCGGACAGAAGCTCTGTAATTATTTTTCTTAGCCTCCACATTGTCATATCGTAAAACACATTACCTTTGCAAAAGCGTTTCACCTCATCTATGTTTTATTTTAAACGAGGGAGAAAATTTATGCTGGTGCTAAATCTACATATCTTCAAATAACCCGCTACGGTAACATTTTACCGGATGTGGTTCGGCATTTCTGCCAACAAAAAATCAAAACAAGTAAAACTTCAGGCATAGTCTTGCAAGGATTGCGTTCGTAGCGTTTACACGTTTGTGTATGTCGTTTCGATATTTATATACTTTGCTTTTCAGCAAAGGAGCGCTACCCGTATGTGCATACCTGTGCCCTATTGTAAACCTTTTATGGGCAAACAAAAATTAACAATAAAAGACCTTCAGGTCATTTCTTTTCCAACGGATGTAGCACGCAGTCTTGCCTTAAACATAATGAACAGGCACTTCAAGCATACACCCAACGAGGAAAAACTAATATTACTGGCCGATGTACTCGAGCAACCGCATGGCTATACGCAGCATGCAACGCTCAGCATATTGGCTCATAAACTTATAGCTGCTCCGGTTGAGACACCCGTGAGCGAGACCTATTTACTGGAAGATGAACCGCGACACTTCGATGTGTTTGGCAACAAGCATATTGACACCAATGCCATTCAGCAAATGGAACTTGCCATGCGACTTCCTATAGCGGCTAAAGGCGCACTGATGCCTGATGCACACCACGGCTACGGCTTACCGATTGGTGGTGTACTGGCAACACACAACGCTGTTATACCCTATGGAGTTGGAATGGACATTGGCTGCCGCATGGCGCTTAGCATTCTTGATCTGCCGGCAAGCTATACCGAACACCGTACGCATGAATTAAAAAAGGTGCTGGAACGGGAAACACATTTCGGTAATGATGGCGGACTCGAGCAAATACAAGAGCATGCGATACTAGACCACCCGGATTTTCAGTTGACGGACCTTCTGAAACGTCTGCATGGTAAAGCGGTGAAACAGTTGGGAAGCTCTGGCTCCGGAAATCACTTCGTAGAATTCGGCACAGTAGCGCTATATGAGACTAACACCCTTGCGCTGCCTCCGGGCAACTATATGGCTATACTGTCACACTCGGGTTCAAGAAGTCTCGGTGCAAATATAGCGCAGCACTATACCGCTATAGCGATGAATCGCTGCAAGCTTCCGCGTGAAGCAAAACAACTTGCCTGGCTCACATTGGACAGTGCTGAAGGTGAAGAGTACTGGCTATCAATGAATCTTGCCGGTGAATATGCAAAGGCTTGTCACGAACGTATACACCGAAACCTGTGCAAAGCACTCGGAGCAAAAGTTCTGGCGACAGTCGAGAACCACCACAACTTTGCCTGGCGCGAAACGCTGGCGGACGGCAGTGAATATATCGTGCATCGCAAGGGAGCAACCCCGGCAGCACAAGGTATATATGGAATTATACCGGGCAGCATGACAGCCCCGGGATTCATTGTGCGAGGTCTTGGCAACGCTGCATCACTAAACTCGGCTTCCCACGGTGCCGGTCGCAAGATGTCGCGACAAAAGGCACGTGAGTCTGTTACCATGAGCAGCATGAAGAAAATGTTGCAGGCAGAGAAAGTAACATTAATGGGAGGCAGTACAGAAGAATCGCCCGGTGCCTATAAAGACATCGAGCTGATCATGAAAAGTCAACATACCCTGGTGGATGTTGAAGGTAAATTTCATCCGAAGATTGTTCGGATGGCTAAAGATTAAACGTATGGAGGTAAATATCAAAAAAGAATTAGAAAACTATATTCATTCCAGTCGCATCCGTTCCGTTCGCAGAAGGAAACGAGCGCAACGTGATGACTATGATAAGAACCTATTAAAGCTTTACATAGAGCATAAAGCCATAACAAAAGACATTTATTCTCTTGGGTGGGAAGAACTTAAACCACCGATCCAGAATGGATGGATGCGGTCTTTCATTTTAAGAGACGATGTAAAAAGGACCAAGCTGGGTATATTTTATCAAAAAATTCTGGATAAGATTAACACCACCGAATACAGCTGGCGAAAAGACTTCAAGAAGAAGCGAAGACAGCACGGCAGGAAAGTATATGTGTTGCGAGAACAAGCGCTGCGAAGACCCGATGAAAAAGAATTCTTCAGCAACAAGTTCACCGATGCCGAACGGACATGCTTTCACGAAGCATTGACCCATCCTACCTGGAGCAAGATGCCCGTAAAAGTATATATATTCACGGAAGCCTGGCGTTTTGTACTAAAGATCAGTCCGAGAATGATTACAAAAGTTCGCATACTGGACGTTAATCTTAAAAGAAAGGAGAGTGAATTATCCAATTACATCAACCGTCATAATCTCTGGCCGCATATCAATAAGCTGCGGTATGGCGACAGTCATCGCTATCAATGGCATCTTGATTATACTTCGCCATTTAAAAACAAACCATTTCATAGCATCGTAGAAGAGTACTGGCCAATAGTTGAGACAACTTCAAACCCTCGGATGGCCCCCGAGGGTTTCTTTTTTCAATCGCTCTTATATCCCGACACATTTACTAATTTTAATGCAGTATCCATATATGATGCAAGGCACCTACCGAATCGCGAAAGGCTGGAGAATATTTATATACGTCTTCGCCCCTATCATAATGACTGTTTTCTTTTCTACCATCTTCGTCATCTTTACAACAGAAGGTATCAGTCCATTGATAGCACCGCTGCTGGCCATTGGTGCATTGGCCATGACCTGTATGTTTGCATACGGCCTAATCGATACCATACAGAGCAGGTTCATTATTGGCAGTGATCATATTACAAGTATAAATCCGCTCTCGACAAGAACACTCAAATTCGAAGATATCCTTGGATACAAGATTGAGCGCAATGGCATATACATTATCCCGAAAAATCCACCGCATAAAAAGATCAAAACGAGTACATATATCGAAAAAGCCGACCAGATCACGGCATGGCTTGCTTCAACGTTCACTGACCTTAACCAGCAGGAATTTACCGACCACGAAAAAAGTATATTGAACGATGATTCCCTCGGACTTTCACAACACACGAGGGAACACCGGCTGGCAGAAGCAAGACGCATCGCAAAGATCACAAATGCCGCTGGCTTCGTATTGTTCTTATGGATTACATTCTACCCGGTGTTCTATACCGTTGTACTGAGTATTGGTATAGCATATCCAATCGTTATCATTATTCTGCTATATATATACCGTGGCCTGTTGAAGGTAGACGAAAGACCGAACAGCGCGTATCCTTCGGTCGCCACAGGCTTCATCATGGCCGGCCTCAGTCTTTCCCTGCGCGCACTCTTTGATTTTAATATACTGGAGTTTAAACAGCTTTGGATTACCACCGGCACACTCGCTGCATGCGTAATCATACTCATCCTGGTAGCAACCCGTGTTCCTGAATTCAAAAGCATCCACGACTACTTTGCAATACTCACATTCATAATACTCGCCTACGCATACAGTTTTGGCGCTTATACTATATCAAACTGCCTGTTTGATAATTCTGATCCTGAATATTACCAGACTAAGGTTATCCAAAAAGAAATAAGCAAAGGGCGAAGCACAACATACTATATCATCGTTGCGTCCTGGCATAATGCAGAGCGATTAGAAAAAGTTACGGTAAGTGCAGCGGAGTACAACGAGGCGACTATCGGCTCCGATATTGCCATTACAGAAATGAAAGGGCTTTTCGGAACTCCATGGTATTTTCCCATCATCCAGGAATAATATATAGTATCTTTCTGAAACTTCCGGCTACTTTCCACGTTTGCAACCAAAAGTTTGTCCTATCTTTGTGACGTACTTTAAAATATAGTGCAACCCTTTTAAATGAGGGACTTTAACATGCTCGTCTTGTAATACCATACCATCCATTTTAAGTATCCCGCATTCCCGCGGGGAAGAATGGTATTGCTTTATTAATCCGTCCCGATCATGATATATCCTTGGCGTTCACGCTATATATAGTTCTTATCGAGACCGGACGATTCTGTTTATTTCAAAATTCAAATTACAAGACTATGAGTATCTCCAGAAAATACGGACGAACATACCATTACCCTTTTTCACCAGGCACAACGAGTGACGATCGCATTCACCATGACTATTGGTCGGATGTTAGTAAATTGAAAACTATAGTGCATACCGAAAAACTGGACGGTGAAAACAACTGTCTCAGTCGCTATGGTGTTTTCGCCAGGTCGCATGCAGCTCCAACGGTATCTGCCTGGACAAAAGAAATCCGTCAGCGATGGAATTGATCAGAAACGATCTCGCTGACGTTGAGATCTTCGGTGAAA
>CAMLLI010000343.1 GCA_946480685.1 uncultured Flammeovirgaceae bacterium
CACCCCGGAATGTATAGCACGACTTGGTTTTGCTGTGGCACATGCATTGGACAATGCATCTCCGCCGGTTACTGATCTCTCTGAAAATATGGCTGCACTGGCAGAACAGATAGCCCAGGCGTTGCGCACTGCCAGGAAGCCGGTGATCATTTCCGGGGCCGGTTGTGAAAGTGATGCAGTGATGAAAGCTGCAGCGAACGTAGCCTATGCCTTGAATAAAGAGAACAGCAACACAGGGCTGGTATATACCATGTTGGAGTGTAATTCTATCGGACTCGCTATGATGGGAGGACACCGCTTACATGCCGCTTTCAATGCTGTTGTGAATGGACATGCGGATACAGTGATTGTACTGGAGAACGATTTATACCGTCATGGAAGAAAATCGGATGTAGATGCTTTTCTGAAAGCCTGCCGGAAAATAATTGTACTCGATCATTCGATTCATGGTACCACACAGCAAGCCGATGTGGTTATACCGGCCGGTACATTTGCAGAATCTGACGGTATACTGGTGAATAATGAAGGTCGCGCGCAACGATTCTTCCAGGTATACGAGTCTAAAGATTTAGTCTGCGAAAGCTGGCGATGGTTACTGGATATAGGGGCAGCCGCTAATCACGAACGACTCAGTAACTGGAAAAATTTTGAAGACATCACCCATGCTATAGCAACTGATGAACCTTTACTGAAACGTATAGATGCCGTAACACCGCCATCGCAGTTCAGGGTTGCAGGTCAGCGTATACCACGCGAGCCACATCGGTATAGCGGCCGCACTTCGATGCAGGCCAATATACATGTAAGCGAACCCAAACCTCCGGAAGATACCGATTCACCATTGTCCTATACCATGGAAGGTTATCGCGGTATGCCGCCATCATCCATGATTCCATTTTTCTGGTCTCCGGGTTGGAACTCCGTGCAATCCGTAAACAAATACCAGCAGGAGATAGGCGGAGCTCTGAAAGGTGGCGATCCCGGCATACGGTTACTCGAACCGGTTGCCGATAAAACTATAAAATACTTTGAAGGTATACCCGAAGCGTTCAAACCACTGGAAGATCATTTACTCATCATGCCGATGCATCACATCTTCGGATCAGAAGAACTAAGTGCGCGTTCACCTTCCGTAGCACAGCGTATACCACAACCCTATATTTTACTGAATATGGACGATGCTGTTGCTATGAGCCTTCTTGAAAATTATATACTTACTTTCTATATGGGCCAGTACGAATATAGCTTACCCGTAAAAGTAAGTAACGCCATCCCCAACGGAGTGGCTGCTGTTCCGTACGGTCTCCCGGAAATACCCTACACCGAACTCCCCGAATGGGCCACCACACGTGCCCCAAAATACTTACACACCCTCACCCCAACCTACACACGTAAATACCAAAACACTTAAACACGTAAAAAAATGTCACCGGTAATAATCGTCATTTGCGTCTTGGGAGGTTTGTTGCTTATAGCACCGGGATTGATCTGGCTTGAACGAAGATTGCTCGCAGTATGGCAGGATCGTTATGGTCCTAATCGTGCAGGTCCATTAGGAGTATTGGTTGTACTCGCAGATACATTAAAACTATTTTTCAAGGAAGACTGGATACCGCCATTCGCCGATAAGAAAGTGTTTGTGCTGGCGCCTGCTATAGTTGTGATCACGGTGCTGATGAGTTTTGTGATCGTTCCTTTCTCACCGGGATTTATAGTAGTCGATTTGAATATAGGACTCCTGTTTTTCCTCGCCATGTCATCCATGGGCGCGTATAGTATAATTCTCGGAGGCTGGGCTTCCAATAATAAATACTCCTTACTGGGAGCGATGCGCGGTGCAGCGCAGATGATCTCCTACGAAGTGTTCATGGGACTTTCCCTGATGGGAGTAGTGTTGATTACCGGCTCCTTTAGTCTGCATGATATAGTTGAAGCACAACGCAACATGTGGTTTGTGGTGCCACAGTTTTTAGGATTTGTAATTTTTCTGATAGCCGGTATAGCGGAAACACATCGTCTGCCTTTTGATATACCCGAAGCAGAGAGTGAATTGATAGCCGGGTTTCACTCAGAGTATTCTGGTATGAAGTTCGGAATGTTCTTCGTAGGAGAATATATAGGGATCATGCTCATCTCGTGTATGGTAACCTGTTTGTTCTTCGGAGGCTGGCTGGGACCAGCGTTTCTGCCACCCATTGTGTGGTTTGTATTGAAGATGTTCGCGTTCATTGCTCTGTTCATTTTGCTGCGTGCTTCGTTGCCGCGACCTCGCTATGATCAGTTAATGGAATTCGGCTGGAAGATATTATTACCCTTATCATTACTGAATGTGATGGTAACTGCAGCAATCATTCTGTGGAATGAAAATCCGCTGTGACAGTATATATAGTTTGGTAAGTATAGTTCACTAAAACAGATAACGCCATGTTCAGCATCATCCGTACCATGTGGCTCACGTTTTTGCATATGTTTCACAAACGTGCCACCATTCAATACCCGGAAGAGAAGCCGCAGTTACCGGCACGCTGGCGAGGGCGAATTGTATTGACACGTGATCCGGACATGGAGGAACGTTGCGTAGGATGTTACCTCTGCGCAGCTGCTTGTCCTGTAGACTGTATATCACTGCAGGCAACCGAAGATGAACATGGTCGCAGATACCCGGCATTCTTCCGGATAAATTTCTCGCGGTGTATATTCTGTGGATACTGTGAAGAAGCTTGTCCTACCTATGCTATACAACTTATACCTGATTTTGAAATGGGTGAATACGTGAGACAGAATTTAGTATACGAGAAAGAAGACCTGCTCATTAACAGTCAGGGTAAATATCCGGGCTATAGTTATTATAAAGTAGCAGGACTGGCAATCAAGGGCAAGTCGAAGGGAGAAGGGGAGAACGAGCTTGAGCCGGTTGATGTGCATAGCCTGTTGCCGTAGGGCAGCTAGCTACTAGCCGCTAGCTACTAGCTGTTTTGTCCTGAGGCCAGGAGCCTGCAACCAGAAGCGATTTCAGATCCAATTACACAGAGTACACGAAGAAAACACAAAGGTCCACAGAGTTTTTGATTGTCTTTACACGAATAACGATTAACTAATAACGGATAACGATTAACCACTAGCACACAACGTTCCGGCTACCGGCTGTTTGTCCTGAAGCCAGTGGCCAGAAGCCAGCAGCTAACTTATAACGATTAACGACTAAAAGAATGGCCTTCTACATCGCATCCACCATCGCTATACTCGCCACGATCATGGTGATTACGCGCTATAATATGATTCATGCATTGCTATACCTGGTAGTTTCTTTCCTGGCGGTAGCGGTAATTTTCTTTATGCTCGGTGCTCCGTTTGTTGCTGCGCTCGAGGTAATTATATATGCGGGTGCGATTGTCGTGCTTATCATTTTTGTGATCATGATGCTCAACCTGAAAGAAGAATCGGTAGAGCAGGAACGGAAGTGGTTTAGTAAAAATATATGGATTGGTCCGGGAATACTGGCGTTGGTGTTGCTGGGCGAGCTGGCATATATACTGGTAACGTCCGAGCGGGTGTTGCTGAATAATTCGGTAGTAGATTCTAAAGCGGTAGGCATGTCGTTGTACGGGCCCTATATTATCGGAGTAGAACTTTGCGGCTTGCTGCTGATGGCAGGTATAGTCGGTGCCTATCATTTAGGCAGACAGCGTAGAAAAGTGATTCATCGTTTTCTTGAAAATACGGAAGAATGAATAATGCATTGCCAATTGATATGGGTTTGTTGCTGGCAGGAGTGTTGTTTACTCTTGGGTTGATCAGTGTGCTGATCAGGCGCAACATTATATTCATGCTGATCTCGGTAGAGATTATGCTGAATGCCGCAGGTCTTGCTTTTATCGTAGCAGGTTCGCGCTGGGCGCAGGCTGACGGACAAGTGATGTTCATCTTTATACTCACCATGGCGGCAGCCGAGGTGTCCGTAGGACTCGCCCTGATCCTGCAGATATACCACCAGTTGAAAACACTGGACAGTGACGCTGCCGATAAGATGAACGGATAAGTATACCGATAGTGATCGGTACACATTCAACTCAAACTAAAGTGTAATGATCCAATTGCTTTGGCTTATACCAACCTTGCCTTTCCTCGGGGCAATCATCCTGATACTGACCGGTTCGCGACTATCGTGGCGTATCGCTGCATGTATAGGTGCCGGCAGTATAGGAATCGCTGCGTTGCTAACGATACTGGTTGGTTACGATTTTCTTGCTTCCGGAAAAGAGCCTTATCTGCACGTTGCGTGGAATTGGTTTCAGGCAGGAGATCTCTCTACAACTTTTTCATTCTACCTGGATTCACTCTCCATGGTATTTATATTTGTGATCACCTTTGTTGGTTTTCTCATACATATATACTCGATTGAGTTCATGCAGGAAGATGAAGGCTTCTCGCGCTTCTTTGCCTACTTGAATTTGTTTGTATGCTCCATGCTCATCCTGGTACTGGCCGACAATCTTGTACTGCTATATTTAGGTTGGGAGGGTGTGGGACTTTGCAGCTATTTATTAATTGGCTTCTGGTATACCGAAGAAAAGAACGGTTATGCCGCACGCAAAGCTTTTATCATCACACGTGTGGGCGATACAGCGATGGCGATTGGTTTGTTCCTGCTGTTCACTGTTTTTCATACACTCAATATACAAGATATACTTGCACAGGCTCCGTTGATCTGGACAACCGGTGCATCGATGGCGGTAGTGATCGGATTCCTGCTATTGGGAGGAGCGGTAGGTAAATCTGCACAACTCCCGTTACAAACATGGTTACCCGATGCGATGGCAGGTCCCTCTCCGGTAAGTGCACTCATTCATGCTGCCACGATGGTAACAGCAGGAGTATATCTGATCACACGCATGCATATAGTATACGAGCTTGCACCGCTCGCGCAGCTTTGGGTTGGTATAATCGGAGCCGTTACACTTTTAATAGCTGGCTTTAGTGCGTTAACGCAGTTTGATCTTAAACGTGTGTTGGCATATTCTACCATCAGTCAGATCGGGTATATGTTTCTGGCGATGGGCGTAGGAGCATGGTCGGCCGCTATATTTCATTTTATGATCCACGCTTTCTTTAAGGCACTACTATTCCTCGCGGCCGGTGCCATTATTATGGCGTTGCATCATGAACACGATATGTTCCGCATGGGCGGACTCAAGAATAAATTACCTGTGATCTATTGGACATTTCTCATAGGCGCAGCATCGCTGGCGGCTTTGCCCTTCATTACCGCAGGCTTCTACAGTAAAGATCAGATCTTATGGCTGGCGTGGGCAGGTGAGAAGGGAAACCTGTGGTTCTTTCTGGCTGCGTTAACCGGTGCGGTTGTTACTGCGATCTATACTTTTCGTATGGTGTTCATCACGTTTTTCGGTGAAGCAAAAACGAAGATCAGTCATGTGCCCGGCATGCGTATAACCGTACCGTTGATGATACTCGCAGTGCTGTCGCTCGCGGGAGGTTTCATCGAGCTTCCGCACACATTAGGACATTTTACCGTATTCTCTGATTACCTGTCACCATTGTTACCGGCCGTCAC
>CAMLLI010000344.1 GCA_946480685.1 uncultured Flammeovirgaceae bacterium
ATTATCAAGATCAACGGTCTGAATACAATTCCACCAGCCGTCTGATTGTTCAAGACCTTTTACTACCGGAACCTTCTTAAGTTGTTTGCCATCATTCTGAAATATAGTAACAGGCATCCACTCGCCTACGATGAGAAGATCCGGATAATTATCAGAATCGTATTTAAACCAACGCGCATCCGTTACCATGCCGAGTCGTTTCAACTCGGGTGCAAATGCCGGTGGCGCTTCTGCAAAGTTACCTTTACCATCGTTGATCAGTATCAATTGATCGCATGGCAAGCCGTAGTATGAAGACATAACACGCGTGCCTACAAAAAGATCAAGGTCACCATCGCCATCCACATCTGCCGGACGAACACAACTTCCACTTTGATAGAGTGACGGAATATGATTTACGGTTTTCTCAAATACAGGTATACCATTTTTCAGTCCCTTGTTTTCATATAGCCGATCAACGTTCGGCTGCGACTGTGTTGAGTATTCAGAACTACCGGTAACAACATACAGATCGAGATCACCATCATTATCTGCGTCAAAGAACACTGCATCGATATCTTCGCTTAATGAATCGGGCAGAAAAATATCATCTGCTGCAGAGACAAATTTATTGCCTGCTTTCTGAATATATAGTTTACCCGGATCGCCTACCGATCCACCGAGGTAAAAATCATCGAGACCATCGTTATTCAAATCTGCCTTCGCAAAAGCAGGCCCTTCCGTGGACAGCATGCTATATTGCAAACGGTTATGATCGAATTCATTATAGTCGTTTTCGGTGTGGCGTATTTCGGTATAGGCTACTTCCTGCAGAAGCGGTTTTACCCTTGCAGGTTTGGGTGTTATATATACTTTTGAGTTTGCATAATCGATGGCCAGCGTTTGATCAGCTTTAACAGCGCTCATCGTTTCAATCTTTCCATCGGGCCATGTAACAACAACACTGTCGGCCTGCTGATGTGTACCTAAACCAAGCGTCATCTTATAATCCATGCTGGATTGAAATCCACGGATCGGCATATGATCACTTTGAATAACTTCCTTTCCTATAAATGCTTTTACACAGGCCCCGAGTCCAAACACATTACCGGCTGTACCTTTAAAGGTAAATGCGAGAAAATGATTTTTATTCTGCTCGCGCGACTGGTTACGATATACGAATGCTTCCTGGTTTACATTGTTTACAATCAAATCCAAATCACCATCGTTGTCCAGGTCGCCATAGGCAGCACCATTGGAAAAACTAGGTTCATCCAATCCCCAGTCTTTCGACACGTTGGTAAACTGCATATTTCCCTGTTGCGTAAACATATAGTTGCTGAGTTTTACCGAAGGCATCTTCTCAACAAATTCCTTGAAGTCGATTTTCTTTCCTTCTATAGCTGCACGCATTTGTTCACTGCTTCCCAGGAATTCAACGAAATCCTGGTTGGTTACATCTTTGTAAATGCCATTGCATACATATATATCTTTATAGGCATTGTTATCGAAGTCAGCAATCAACGCGCCCCAGCTCCAGTCCGTAGCAGAAACACCGGCCAGTTCACCGATCTCGCTGAAGGTTCCATCCTGGTTATTCAGTTGCAACATGTTGCGCATGAACTGGTGATAGTATCCGTTCCGCAGACGAAGCTGGTATACATCGTATGTCTCAAATGCAGATATAGTCTTGAGGCGATAGTCGTCTTCCGGATACATATCGGTTGAGAAAATTTCCGGGTAGCCATCGTTGTTCAGGTCAGCGAGGTCTGCTCCCATGGAAAACATGCTGATGTGTCCCATATAGTTTTCAAGCGATTCCTTGAACGTACCATCGTGATTGTTGATATAGAGATAATCGCGTTCGTAAAAATCATTGGAGATATACATGTCGGGCCAGTTATCCTGGTTTACATCCCCTACCGTTACGCCCAAACCAAAACCGATAACACTTCCATATATACCGGCAAACTCGCTTACATCTGTAAAGTGTCCTTTATCGTTACGATAGAGTTTATGTCCACCAAACTCATCACGAATGTGTCGCAGGTTTCGATACCCCAGCGATGAAACGGGGCGATACGAATTATTCAACACATAGCAATCGAGATCGCCATCTTTATCGTAATCAAAAAAAGCAGCGTGTGTTGAGAAGCCACGATCGGCCAGTCCGTATTCTTCTGCGCGATCGGTAAAGGTTAAGTTACCATTGTTGATGAAGAGCTCGTTCTCACGTTTACCTCCACTTACATCGCCTGCGTTGCAAACATATATATCCAGCAAACCATCGGCATTAACATCGGCAATGCTCACTCCGGTAGACCATATCTTGTTTCCTTTCACTCCGGCCTTTTCTGTGATGTCTTCAAACTTCCAGTTGCCTTTGTTCAGGTATAGCTTGTTATCGCCCATGTTGGAGGTGATATATACATCGGCAAGACCATCATTATTAAAATCACCTATACCAACGCCACCACCGTTGTAGTAATTACGATACCGGAAAACATCAAAGTCTTCCTTGAGTATAAGATTATTTTCAAATGTAATTCCTGTTTCTGCGGAAGGCAGACGTTGAAAAAGTGTATTTTTTACAGGGGCGGATTCTTCGCTGTCTTTGCTGCATGCCACAACAACCAACACGAGAGCTACCAGAAAAAATCGATGCATGCTGAGATTATATAACACGGCTGAAAAATAAAAAAAGAAGGCAAGTAATATACACTTGCCCTCTTTAAAAATTAGAAATACATCTATTGATCTTTCCTAATTAACAGTAAAATTATCGGATGATGTACCCGTTTTCTCATCTACTGTTACAGATACTTTTCCAGTCGTTGCACCTTCAGGAACAACAACTGTTAATGATGTTGTTGACGCTTCCGAGATCGTTACTATAACGCCGTTGAACTTCACCACATTGTTCGCTGCTGTAGGGCTGAAATTTGTTCCTGTAATAACTACAGTCGCGCCTACAATGCTGCTTTTAGGTGTAAAGCTGGTTACCGCCGGACTCAGCGCAGTAAAATCTGCCGGTGAGGTTGCAACACTTGAAACGCCTTGTACTTCAACAGTAATTTTTCCAGTCGTTACACCTTCCGGTACTTTTACCGTGAGTGATCTGGCTGCTGCACTGGTTGGAGTCTCTGCTGTTATACCATTAAACTTCACAATGTTTTGTGAAGGCGTTGTACTGAAATTTACTCCTTTGATTGTAACCGTAGCACCATCAGCACCATTGCCAGTGTTCGGCGTAAAACTCAAAATAACCGGAGCCGGTGTACCTGCAGTTACGGCAAAAGAAGATGCTGAAGTTCCGGTATGACCATCCACTTCAACAGTGATCTGCCCGCTCGTTGCACCCGCTGGTACCAGTGCCTGGATGGAGGTAGAAGATATCTCCAACGTCTCTGCTTCAACACCGTTGAACTTTACCGTTGTAGGTTTTGTCGTGCTGAAGTATCTGCCCGAGATCGTAACAAATGTTCCGACAGGACCACCTGCGGTTGGCGAGAATGCAGTAACCATCGGATCACCAACAGTAGCATCTTCCTCATCGCAAGCTTGTAGCAACCATACTGCGACAACCGCACTAAGTGCTAAAAAATATTTGATATTTATTTTTTCTATAAGTCTGCTCATAAAGTAGAAAGTTAAATGAAATTATTCGCCTACATATCCAGGATATCCCTTGTTCTGTTTCAGGTTTGGATTGGAATCCAACGCCTGTTGAGGAATAGGATATAGTACACGAAATGATTCGGTGTTGTTTTTATCCTGCCATGTATTATTGAATGTACCGAATCGGATCTGGTCATTCCTTCTTAATCCTTCCCAGTATAGCTCTCTGCCACGCTCAGCTAATATATCAGCCTCTGTAATGGAACCGAGTGCTGAAGCTCCGCGAAGCGTACGAAGAGCATTTATCTGTGTGAGTGCAGTAGCATTGTCGCCTTTCCGGAAGAGGGCTTCGACTTTCATCAGGTATACATCTGCATAACGCAGAAATATATACTTGCCTTTATCCAGCGGGTGATACTTGATTACACGAATACCTGCCTCGGTAGACGCACCGGACAGTGGTACTTCTGGTGTAAACGCAAGCGGCTGACTATTTCTTGCATTGATGATGATTGAACCATCATCTTTATACTGTTGTCCGATAAGGAATCCGCGTCCTAATCCGGAGTACAATGTTCCGTTCGGATTTGCTGCGATACCTTTTCTGACATCATCGTCTTCAAACGTAGCATAGAAATCTGCGAGCGTTGCAAAACCATTCCATCCGTCCGGATTGTTATTGTAGTGCAAAGTCATTCTATACCGGTTTTCAGGTGTACCGGTAGGACTGGTAAAGATTATCTCTTTCTGAGCAGATGTAGTAAAGTTAACGAAGTACTGATCTTCCAATCCATAGCCTAATGCAGCTACCTGGTTGGCATACTCAATAACTTTGTCCATATCTGCATTATCAAATGTATACGGACCTTCTGGTGCAGAAGCCAGGTATACCGCTTTATTCAAATATAGTCTTGCCAGCATGGTATAAGCCGCTGCCTTCGATGCTTTTGAATTTTCAGATGAAGGCGCAGGACTTGGCAGGTTTGGAAGCGCTTCTTCGAGGTCTTTCACGATAAAAGCAAACGCTTCAGCGCGGGTTAAAACTCTCGGGTTTACATCTACTCCTTCTCCTACTTCTCTGAATGGAACTTTACCATATAAATCCATTACGTGCCACATAAAAAAGGCACGCAGAAATTTAGCTTCTGCAGCTTGTTGTGCTGACGGACTGGAAGCAAGTACCTGGTTACATTTATAGGCACGCTGGTTCAATTGGTTCCATGCATTTACAACATAGGTGTGCGTTGGATCCCACGTGTGCTGGTATAATTGTCTCCATACACCATTGTCGCCCCAGTCTGTTCCACGCGTTGGTGGTATCATTTCATCCGTAGTGTGCTCGTAGAGAGCATATACTCCGGCCTGATCAGTAAAGGCGCTCAAATCACTATATGTACCGGCAAGAATCTCAGTAGGGTTTCCGGCTGTTGTTCCTCCTGAACCATCTATCACAATAGAATCTACTTCGTCTGTCTCAAGATTAGTACATGCCGAAAAAGTAAGCAGCACGCTAAGGCTACCCAATAAAAAGTGTTTTGAAAATTTATTGTAAGTCATAAATTTTTATTTAAAAGACACATTAACACCAAATGTAAATACCCTCGCCCGCGGATACGATGTATAATCTATACCTGCAGAAGGGACACCATCAATAGATTTGTTTGTGTTAACTTCTGGATCCTGTCCGGAGTAATCTGTAATAACAAACAGGTTCTGTCCGGTAACAAAGAATCGAAGTGATGATATAAATGTATTCTGTGTATTTACATTATATCCCAACGTTACATTTTGCAGTCTTACAAACGATCCGTTTTCCAGGAAGCGTGTAGAAACATCCGGAGAACTTACGCGGGTCTCCCCACTGTTCACTACATCTGTTGTCGTATTTCTTCCGCTGGCCAATGCACCTGCAGTGAAGAATGCGTTTGCTGTGTTGTTATATATTTTATGCCCGAACTGACCAGAGAAGAAGAAACT
>CAMLLI010000345.1 GCA_946480685.1 uncultured Flammeovirgaceae bacterium
AGCAGACACTGAAAAACGTCCACCTAAATGGATTTTATCACCGCAGGCTGTAGTAACCTATATTTTAGGTGGCAAGCTCAAAAACGGTTTTGAAGTAACTCCGAAATATATAGGCAATCGCAGGCTCATCGAGATTGCTGTTGCTACGCTGACAACCGATCGCGCGTTGCTGCTATATGGTTTGCCGGGTACGGCAAAATCGTGGGTGTCGGAACATCTCGCGGCCGCTATATCTGGTAACTCCACGTTAATAGTACAGGGTACGGCCGGAACCGGTGAAGAAGCTATACGCTATGGATGGAACTATGCACGCTTACTGGCTGAAGGTCCTTCTGAAAAAGCATTGGTGGAAACACCTGTGATGCAAGCGATGCGCGATGGTAAAATTGCCCGCATTGAAGAACTTACCCGTATAGGATCGGACGTACAGGATACACTGATCACAATCCTTTCAGAAAAAACTTTACCTATACCAGAACTGAACAGTGAAGTACAAGCGGTGAAAGGTTTCAATGTAATTGCAACAGCAAACAATCGTGATAAAGGTGTAAATGAACTATCAGGTGCATTGAAGCGAAGATTTAATACCGTGATCCTCCCCTTGCCTGATAACATGGACGAAGAAATTGATATCGTTCGCAGACGCGTACAAAGCTTCGAGAAAATTATGGAGCTTCCGGCAGAGCCACCGGCTGTAGCCGAGATCAAGCGCATCGTTACCATTTTCAGAGAGCTTCGTTCCGGTGTAACACTGGATGGAAAAACAAAGATCAAAGTTCCATCTGGCACTCTCAGCACCGCTGAAGCTATATCAGTGGTGAACAATGGTATGGCTATGGCTGCATATTTTGGTGATGGCTCTTTGAAAGCGGCAGATCTTGCTGCGGGTATCATTGGCGCTGTAGTGAAAGATCCGGTGCAGGATAAAATTGTGTGGCAGGAATACCTGGAGACTGTTGTGAAGCCGCGCGATGAGTGGAAAGATATATACAGAGCTTGTCGCGACTTGGGTATATGAGTGTTCATGTTCTGGGCATACGACATCATGGTCCGGGTTCGGCCAGGAATGTAAAAGCATTTCTGGAGAAGACGCGGCCGGATATAATACTGGTGGAAGGTCCACCGGAAGGTGATGAGTTATTGCGCTGGTCTGCTCATAGCGGTTTCAAACCTCCTATAGCGATACTGGCTTATATACCGGATCAGCCACACCGAGCTGTGTTCTATCCGTTTGCCGAGTTTTCACCGGAGTGGCAGGCTATATATTTTGGAGCACGTGAAAATATACCAGTCCGCTTCATGGACCTTCCGTTAATGCACAGCTTCGCGCTCGACAAGAAAGAAAAGCCTGCGGAAGATACTATATCTAGCAATGTACTTCGTCATGCTGAAGTTACGGCAGAAGTATATCGCGATCCGCTTCGTCACCTCGCAGAAGCGGCCGGCTTTGATGATGGTGAGCGCTGGTGGGAGTATATGTTTGAGCATCGCCGGAATGACGAGGGTATATTTGATGCTGTACACGAGGCTATGAAAACACTTCGTGCTGAATTGCCGGAGAAAGATGACTATATAGAAAAACTTCGCGAAGCCTATATGCGGAAAACCATACGGCAGGCAGAGAAGGATGGCTATCAGAATATAGTTGTCATCTGTGGCGCATGGCACGCACCGGCATTGGTAAATATGCCGAAGCAAAAGGATGACAATGATCTTCTGAAAGGACTTCCGAAAGTAAAAGTAGAAACGACCTGGATACCGTGGACCTATAATCGCCTTACATATGCGAGCGGTTACGGTGCGGGTATAAAGTCTCCGGGCTGGTACGAGCACGTATGGCATTACCCCAACGATGACGGTACACGCTGGATGGCAAAAGTTGCCAGGCTGTTTCGCTCGAAGGATATGGACACTTCAACAGCCCATATCATAGAAGCTGTACGCCTTGCTGAAGCACTTGCGGCCTTACGAAATCTTCACAAAGCACGCCTCGAAGAACTGAACGAAGCAACACTTGCTGTACTCTGCAACGGTGACGAAATATTGCTGCAGTTAATACGCGCACAGTTAATTGTAAGCGATACCATCGGACAAGTGCCGCATGAAGTACCGAAGCCTCCGTTGCTGCAGGACGTAGAGAAGACACAAAAGCGATTGCGTTTACCGGCGGAGGCAGGCATCAAAGAACTTACGCTTGATCTTCGTGAAGACACGCAACTACAGCGAAGTATATTTCTGCATCGGCTGTTATTGATTGATGTGCCATGGGGTCACATCATGCAGGTGCGCAGTAAAGGAACGTTCAAAGAACAATGGCAACTGAAATGGGAGCCGGAGTATTCCATTCGAATTATTGAAAAAGGAAATTGGGGAAATACGCTGGAAGACGCATCGGCTAATTATGTAGCCGAGCAAGCTAAAGATGCACCGGGTTTACGTGCTGTATGCGCGCTGCTTGAAAAAGTTATACCTTCAGATCTTCCCAAAGCGGTAGAAGCGCTGATCACACAGATCAATAATCTGGCGGCCGCTACCAATGATGTTGTTCAGTTACTCGAAGCTTTGCCTGCGCTGGTTTCCGTATCGCGCTATGGTAACGTACGCCAGACCGATGAAACGATGGTGTTGGGTATTGTCAACTCCATGATTGCGCGTGTCTTTGTGAGTCTGCCCGCCACATGTGTAGGTATAGATGAAGAGGCCGGTTCAGAAATGACAGGACATATATACCAGCTTAATGAATCGATCGTATTGCTGAATCAGCAGGAACAACGTAACGAATGGTATAATACGTTGCATACCATCTGCAATCATCCTAACACGGCACCTATTGTAAGCGGATATAGCACGCGTATACTCTGCGATGCAAAGATTGTGGAAGGAGAAGAACTTGCCAACCGTTTTCACTTTGCGTTATCACGCACTGCCAATACTTCGGAAGCCGCTTCATGGCTGGAGGGTTTTCTGAAAGGCAGCGGCACCATTCTGATTATTGACAACCGGCTATGGACGCTGGTAGATCAGTGGGTAATGAGTTTGAATGAAGCTGATTTTATAGCCCTACTTCCGTTGATGCGCAGAACATTTTCACAGTTCTCACATGCTGAAAGAAGAAAGATCGGGGAGAAGGCAAAGAAAGGTATAACGGATCCAACGGCTACCGCAATTACATCCACAGAAGATATAGCGGACGTAGCGCGTGCAATGAAAGGTATACCGGTGATAGCACAACTGCTGGGTATAAATAAAAAAGTAACAGATCAATAAAGTATATTTCATGGATGCACATCTTCGTAAATGGCGAATGATACTTGGAGGCGAGCAGAACGATGGAACCGGTTACTCCCTCGGAGATACTGATCTGCAAATCGACAAAACTCTTGAAGCACTATATGATGCGGAGCGTAAGGGCGGTCTCGGTCCTTCGTCACCCAACGTAAGCCGGTGGCTGGGCGATATACGAACATACTTTCCAAATACCGTTGTGAAAGTAATGCAGCAGGATGCGTTGAAGCGACTCAATCTAACTTCCATGTTGTTGGAGAAAGAGATGCTGGAGAATGTTGAACCGGATGTACACCTGGTAGCAACACTCCTGTCGTTAAGCCGTGTGATACCATCCAAGACGAAAGATACCGCACGCCAAGTAGTAAGACGCGTGGTGGAAGACCTGATGAAAAAGCTGGCACAGCCTACGCAGCAAGCAATAGCAGGAAGTCTTAACCGCTCAACACGCAACAGACGTCCGAGACACAACGAGATCAATTGGCATTCAACGATACTGAAGAACCTGAAACACTATCAACCCGAGTATAAAACAATTATACCGGAAACGCGCATCGGCTATGGCAAGCGCAGACGTTCGCTGAAAGATGTAGTGTTGTGTATCGACCAGAGTGGATCGATGGGTACATCGGTTATATACTCGGGTATATTTGGCGCGGTAATGGCATCTATACCTGCCATTCAAACGCGCATGGTTGTGTTCGATACAAGTGTTCTTGATCTTACAGAGGAACTTGATGATCCGGTTGAGTTGCTGTTCGGTGTTCAGCTCGGAGGCGGCACGGATATCAATCTGGCGTTAACGTATTGTCAGCAAGTTATACAGCGCCCCGCAGATACGGTACTGGTTTTGATTACCGACCTATATGAAGGAGGCAGTGACATAGAGATGCGCAAGCGGGCCAAGACATTAACGGAGGCAGGTGTTCAGGTGGTAGTGTTGTTGGCATTGAATGATGAAGGCGCGCCATCGTACGATCACGGTAACGCTGAGTATATGGCATCTTTAGGTATACCGGTTTTTGCCTGTACGCCTGATAAATTTCCGGAGCTGATGGCCGCTGCACTTAGCAAACAGGACATCGCTATGTGGGCTGCGAAAGAGGATCTTGTAACACGAAAATAGAGTATGCTTTCGGTTACTTCGAAGTTGTACTACCCACTTGGTTAACCTATATATAGTCTGCCAGCATGCTTCAGTCTGTAACGATTGGTTATGCGTTTACACCTGTAATGGCACGGCACTCTTCAGCGCATTGGCGGCAGGCTTCAGCACAAGCAAGGCAATGTTTCATGCCATGCGCAGCATGCGTCTCGCATTCCTCTGCACACACTTCACATATCTCCGCACAGGCATGGCAGAATAGTAAGGCATGTTCGCCTCCCATGCTCATCAGTCGCGCGCTTGCGTAGCACGCTGCAGCGCACTCACGATCAAGTTGGATACATCGCGTTAGCATTGCTACGTCATTTTCATTGAGACAAGACGTTGCACAGTGTTCACATTCTGTTGCACATTCGAGGCATGCATCGATGCACGTTTGATAGCGTTCGTATTTCATGATTATTTATTTTAAATGGAATATGTCTTCTGATACTTTCAGAGTATGCATCTGCGCAAAAACATTATGCCGCGAAGTATTGCATTACAGCGTGTGTGATATTTAGCAGTGAATCGGCTATAACGGCAAGTTTGCTTGTGTGATGTAGCGATCCTTCAGCAATATTTTAGGAGTGTAGCCGAACTATTTTTCAATGCCAGCGTTAATAGCCACACGATGCAGTAACAGGCGACCTTTTTTACTAAAACAAAAGTTTGTTACTTTTGCATCATTCAAATCAAAACGTCACCACGTGTAGGATTTAATTTCTTTCAGATTCCATTCGGATAAAAGCAAGCCGGTTCAAAGGCTTGTATTTGTTTACATTCTAACGAAAGAAATTTATGCTTACGCTTCAAGGTGTTACGTATGTACATCCGAACAAGGATGTATTGTTCACGGACATAAATATTAATATCAACAAACACGAAAAGATTGCGCTAATCGGCAATAATGGTGTTGGCAAATCTACACTGTTAAAAATATTGTCAGGGGAGCTGGTGCCTTCTGCAGGTTTTGTAAAATCAGAAACGAAACCATACTATATACCACAGCTTTTTGGCCAGTTTAATTCATATAGTATAGCCCAGGCGTTGCGGATTGAGTCTAAACTTCATGCCCTGCACGAAATCCTGCGTGGTGAAGTTACAGATATCAAC
>CAMLLI010000346.1 GCA_946480685.1 uncultured Flammeovirgaceae bacterium
CATCATTCGGCACTATATCAGTCTCAGGCACCACAGCTGTTGTTACCTTAGGTGTTAACGCGGTAGTCTGTACTTGTGCCTGAGCTGCTGGAGGTGGTTGATTAACCGGTGGTTCAATAACCGGGGGCTGTGTCATCACGATTGGATCGGACAACGTTGGAATGGCCTCAACAATTTTCTTTACATCCCCTCCCATTAATGAGATTACTATAGGTATAACAAACGCTAACAATGCAATTCCCATACTAACGGTAAAGCCCGCAACAAGATTACCGGAATACGCTTTACGTACTTCATAGGCACCATACTCCTTATTGCGGTTCTCAAACACCAGATCATCCCAGTCTTTGGCTACTAAAGTTTCTGCTTTCATAATACAGGCGGTTTAGTTTAAGATTTATTTGACTTTAAAATGCCATGAGCGGCAGATCGTCACAGAAATCTTCAAGTATTTTTTCCGGCCCGGGCCATCCCCCAGATTAAAAATTATTCTAAATATTTTTTTAGACTAATCTAAACTTTTATTTTTGATTATCAGTTAAAGCTATAGTATGCTCAGTTATACCGAGGAAAATTACCTGAAAGCTATATATCACTTGTCAGACAGTGGTGCCAAAGCTGTATTGACCAGTGAGATTGCCGAGACGATGAACACGAAGGCTGCGTCTGTTACCGACATGATCAAAAAGCTTTCGAATAAAAATCTTATAGCCTACGAAAAATACTACGGAGTAAAAATCACCAAGCAGGGACGACATGAAGCGCTGATGGTTGTCCGCAAACATCGCCTGTGGGAAACTTTCCTGGTACAGAAACTCCAGTTCTCGTGGGATGAAGTACACGATGTAGCCGAGCAGCTTGAACATATACAATCATCTTTACTGATCGAGAAGCTCGATGAATTTCTTGAGTTTCCAACAGTCGATCCCCACGGTCATCCTATACCCGACAAGAGCGGAAAGATTGTAGAAGTGCGACAGATACCATTGTCCGATTGCACGGGCAAAAAGAAAATTATAGTACGATCTGTAAAACATGGTTCTCCCTCCTTCTTACAATACCTCAGTAAAATAGGAGTATATATAGGTGCCAACGTTTCAATTCTGGACAAAGTAGAATTTGATGGCTCCCTGGAGATCATGATCGATAGTAAAAAGAAAGTATTTATATCGCGCGAAGCTGCGCAAAACCTGTTAGTAACGGAATAATTATGAACTATAGAACACAATTAATGAAAGCTCCCCTCCTATATATACAACTTGCCATGGTAGGTATAGGATTACTGTTGATGGGTTGTGGCAGTAAAGACACTGCCGCCAAACATGATAAACTGGTTATTGTCTCCACTACCGGCATGATTAAAGATGCCATCGAACATGTTGCGGGCGAGCACGCTGAAGTCATTGCACTCATGGGGCCGGGCGTAGATCCTCACCTGTATAAAGCTACACAGGGTGACGTTGAAAAACTTACTAATGCAGATATAGTCTTCTATAACGGCTTGCACCTCGAAGGTAAAATGGGCGAAGTGCTGGAAAAATTAGGACACTCCAAACCGGTAGTAGCAGTTGCCTCCGATATACCAGACAGCTTGCTGCGTGCTGTACCGGGCTTTCAGGGTGCACATGATCCGCACATCTGGTTTGATGTAAAGCTGTGGGAGAATGCCGTGCGCACCGTCTGCAAAACACTTGAGAAACAAGATGCAGCCAACGCAGCGTTCTATACATCACATCGTGATGCCTATATTAAACAACTCGATTCTCTTCACGAAGCGGTGAAAACAAAAGTTGCCGAGATACCACAACAGCAACGTGTGTTGATCACAGCACACGATGCTTTCGGATACTTTGGCGATGCCTACAACATTGAAGTAAAAGGACTGCAGGGTATATCTACCATGTCAGAGTTTGGAGTAAAAGATGTAACCGACCTCGTGAACTTTATCATCTCGCGCAAGATCAAAGCTATATTCGTAGAGACATCTGTATCGCAAAAATCCATTGAAGCCGTAGTGGAAGGCTGTCGCGAGAAAGGCTGGGATGTAAAGATTGGCGGAAGCCTGTTCTCAGATGCGATGGGAAATACCGGAACACCTGAAGGCACATATATAGGCATGGTAAGTGCGAACGTAAAAACAATATCAGAAGCGTTGAAATAAACGCACAATATATATACTATAAGTATACTTTAACAGAATGCGTATGAACGAGGAGATGATAACACCGGCACTGGAAGTACACGACCTGACCGTGGCGTTTGACCGAAAGCCTGTGCTGTGGAATATAGACCTGAAGTTACCGGAAGGTAAACTGGTAGGAATTATCGGACCCAATGGAGCTGGTAAATCTACGCTTATAAAAGCAGTAATGGGTTTGTTACCGCTGAGCAGTGGCTATGTGAAATTATTCGATCAGCCCATCGATGATGTGCGCAAGCGAATAAGTTATGTACCGCAGCGTGAATCAGTAGACTGGGACTTCCCCGCCTCTGTACTAGATGTTGTGTTGATGGGACGCTACGGTAAATTAGGACTGTTCAGAAGACCACGCAAAGCTGATTACGATGTAGCGTTGGACTGTCTGAAGAAAGTTGGTATGGAAGCCTATATCAACCGGCAGATCTCACAACTATCCGGAGGACAACAGCAACGTACATTCCTCGCCCGTGCCCTTGCGCAACAGGCCGATATATACTTTATGGACGAACCGTTTGCCGGAGTGGACGCTGCTACCGAGAAGGCTATTATCAGTTTACTGCGCACCATGACGGAAGCGAAGAAAACAGTTATCGTAGTCCATCACGATCTGCAGTCGGTAACACAATACTTTGACTGGGTACTGATGCTGAACACGCGACTCGTTGCGTGCGGTCCTACAGCAACAACGTTCACGCAACAGAATCTGCAGGAAACCTACGGAGGTAAACTCACCTTACTCTCCGATGTAGGCGACCTGATTCGCAGAGAACATTTTCCAAACCGCGAAGGTGTTATCAAGCAACCGAAGACTATATGAATTCACTTCTTGACTTCTTCTCGTTTGCCGATCCCAACATCCGGTTTGTAGTGATAGGCTCGGTGTTGCTCACAGCAAGTTCTGCAATAGTGGGCACATTTACCTTTCTGCATAAAAAGTCACTGGTTGGTGATGCTATAGCGCATGCCGTGCTGCCCGGTATATGCCTGGGATTTATACTCTCAGGTACCAAGAACCCTGCATACCTCATTGCCGGTGCATTCATTACCGGGTGGATATCACTCATCGGTGTCGAGTATATAACACGCCATACACGCATTAAAGAAGATACAGCTATAGGACTTGTGCTTTCTGTTTTTTTTGGTATAGGTATATTGATGCTCACGGTGATTCAGAAATCCGGCAACGCAGCGCAATCCGGTCTCGATCATTTTCTCTTTGGAAAAGCCGCTGCATTGGTGGGACAAGATTTGTTTGTGTTCGGCACGGTGGCCGTCCTTTTACTGATCGCTGTATTTTTGCTGTTCAAAGAATTTGCATTACTCGCCTTCGATAAAGACTATGCGAAAGCTATAGGACTTCCTGTACGCGGCATTGAACTTACGCTTACATCGCTTATCGTACTTGCCGTGGTAATTGGTATACAGGCTGTAGGTGTAGTACTGATGGCCGCTATACTCATTACGCCTGCTGCCGCTGCGCGCTTCTGGACCAACAAGATCAACATCATGATTTTGCTGGCAAGTATATTTGGTGCCTTCAGCGGATTGAGCGGTGCCTATATTTCGTACATCGCTCCGGCTATGCCTACGGGTCCGTGGATTGTGATTGTTATTTCCACAGTCGCGTTTATATCCTTCTTCTTCGCACCGAAACGCGGTGTTATAAACCGGTTGCTGCGCCAGCGTAATATTCGCAGAACTATAAACGATGAGAATGTACTGAAAACACTTTATCAGTTGGGTGAAGAGAACCGGAACTTTTTTATTCTGCGCAGCACGGAAGAGATCATCCGCAGGAGAAAGTTTTCGCCGGAAGCACTCGCGAAAATACTGAACCGCCTCGAGCGCCAGGGATACCTGGAGCGAACGGGTAAACATTGGTCGCTTACCGAAGAAGGTAAAAATCGCGGACAACGTGTAGTAAGAATCCACCGGCTGTGGGAATTATACCTGACAACGCATCTGAACATTGCTCCCGACCATGTACACGATGATGCTGATACCATCGAGCACTTGCTTACACCGGAGCTCGAAGCAGAACTGGAAAAGTTGCTGAACTATCCTAAAGTGGATCCGCATAAATCAGAGATACCGTATTCATGATATATACTATAACACATAGTTTATGAACGACCTGTATATAATTGTCACCGCATCCCTTGTTGCCAGCAGTTGCGCCTTGCTGGGATGCTACCTTATACTCCGGAAAATGGCCATGGTAGGCGATGCTATATCACATGCAGTTTTACCGGGAATTGTGATTGCATTTCTCATCTCCGGCTCACGCGATTCCATGACGATGCTGATCGGTGCCGGGCTCATCGGTATACTCACTACATTTCTCATTGAGTTCCTCCACAAGAAAGCACGACTGCAAACCGATGCTTCTATCGGAGTAACATTTACATGGCTGTTTGCCATTGGCGTTGTATTGATATCACTCTTCGCAGGCAAAGTAGATCTCGACCAGGATTGTGTTCTCTACGGAGAAATTGCTTATGTACCGCTGGATACGCTCATCATCGGCAATGAAAGTATCGGGCCACGTGCGCTCTATATCATGGGCATTATACTCGCAGCGATTATACTCTTCATTGTATTCGGCTATAAAGAATTATTTCTTACTACGTTCGACCCTGCGTATGCAAGTGCTATTGGTATATCTACTACACTCTGGCATTATTTACTGATGGGCGCTGTCTCGGCAACGACCGTTGCTTCGTTTGAATCCGTTGGTGCTATACTGGTGGTTGCGCTGCTCATCGCTCCTGCTGCCACAGCATATCTCCTTACCGACAATTTGAAGTGGATGCTGATCCTGGCGTGTATAGCAGGCGTTGCAGCGTCCATTACCGGTTACTATATAGCGGTATGGCTGGATGGTTCCATTGCCGGAGCGATTGCCATGATGGCGGGAATTATCTTTATCATTGCCATGTTATTCTCTCCTACGCATGGAATACTTACTAAAAAATTTAACCGAACCGCTACGGCAGCTTCCTGAACAAATCTGCCTGTAAAATTTTATATCACCTGAACACACGTCTATTTTTGCACACATGTCTGCTAACATTTTGTTGAACGATACCATTGTAGCATTGGCTACAGCACAAGGCTTATCAGCTATAGCCGTCATCAGGCTTTCCGGAGAGGATGCTATAGCAATTACACAAAAAGTATTTCAGGGTAAGAATCTTCTCGAACACCCTTCGCATACCGTTCATTTCGGGTTGCTGCGCGATGGCAATAAAACAATTGACGAAGTACTCGTCACGATATTCAAAGCTCCGAATTCATTTACGAAAGAAAATAGTACCGAGATATCCTGTCACGGTTC
>CAMLLI010000347.1 GCA_946480685.1 uncultured Flammeovirgaceae bacterium
TGTATAGGGAAGTCGAACTTGATGCCATTCTTCAGCAACGGCTTGGCCCACTCGCCCATCGTTTCGCTACGCCATGGAGCCACGGCACCTTCGAATACCGAAAGCGATTTATCAGGAATAACAAGGTCTTCATCTATACCCAGTATCTTACCAAAGCCTTCGCAGGTCTGGCAGGCACCATAAGGATTATTAAAGCTGAAGAAGTTAACAGAAGGTTCTGTAAACGTCATGCCGTCTAACTCAAAGCGGTCAGAGAAATGCATTTTACTTTCACCTTCGGCATATACTATACAATCGCCTTCGCCTTCGAAGAAAGCAGTCTGCACCGAGTCAGCTACGCGGAAGGTTGTATCTTCATCATCTGGATTTACACTGGCCCGATCAATCAGCACTTCAATGTCACCTTCAACCTTGATTGACTTTTTCTTTTTCGCGCCCTCTGCCTCTGTGCCGATAAGTTCTTCAATGAATTTTACTTCACCGTTTACCAGTATCCTGGCAAAGCCTTTACTCAACAGCAGGTTTAATTCGTCGGCAAGCTTGCGTCCTTTTTTTATATGCAGCGGAGAAGCGATCATGATGCGTGTTCCTGCCGGAAGTTTGTTGATAGCATCTACTACACTGGTAACCGTATCGCGTTTTACTTCTTTACCACTAACAGGCGAGTATGTTTTACCGATGCGTGCAAAAAGTAATTTGAGATAATCGTAGATCTCGGTAGTAGTACCAACTGTTGAACGTGGATTTCGTGTATTAACCTTTTGCTCGATAGCAATAGCAGGCGAAACACCTTTGATATAGTCTACTTCAGGTTTCTCCATGCGTCCGAGAAACTGTCGCGCATACGAACTGAGACTTTCCACATACATGCGTTGGCCTTCAGCAAAAAGTGTATCGAATGCGAGCGATGATTTTCCTGATCCTGAAAGTCCGGTAATTACCACAAGCTTGTTGCGCGGAATAGCAACGCTCAGATTCTTGAGGTTGTTAACACGTGCTCGCTTGATGATGATATACTCTTTGGGATTCAGTTCGTCTAAATATGTATCCTTGATGGTTAATGCCTGACTCACGGGGTGCTCCTTTTTATTTTACGAATTCAAAGTAAACAATCTTTCTTCTTTAAAAAATCTTTCCGGCCATGCGTGATAGCACAGTAGTAAAAAAAGAAAAACACCATCGTGAAGGATGGTGTTCATCAGTATAGAATTTTTTTTTAATCGATTAACTATCGAAGTCAGGATCATAGCTGGCTTCACGACCACTCTTGCCGCCTTCATCGTCATAGTCGTCTCCGCCACCACTTCCGTAATCATCGCTACCACCGGATGAATCGAAGTCGTCATCACCGCCTGTATTATCGAACTCATCTTTATTAGGAGTTGAGTCGAGGTCGTACTCGCCTTCGCTGTTTTTAGTAACAGGTACTTTTACGAGATACGTTGCATCTTCTGTTTCGAGCGGGAAAACAAAGATGGGCTCTTTTTTAGCATTGGTGATTCTGGTAATGCTGCTCTCATAACCATTCGGATATTGATCCTGCACCAATTCTTTTAAATCTTCTGAAAGATTTTCGAGACTCTTTATAACTTTTTTCTTGCTTGCGGCCATACTCGGGGTAACACAATTTTTCTGCGGGCAAATAGCTAAAGAAATTATGTGAGAGGCAAGAATTTTTAAAAATTTTTTTGCGCTGATCCGGAAACTTTCTATCTTTTCAAACCAATTCTTGAAATAAACCCCTACAATATCGAATAGAGCTCTACGTTACCTAAATGTGAGACAGAATGATTGACAGCAGATTCAGCGACAGCCAACTCGTGTCGCTCTATCAAAACGGTAACGAAGAAGCTTTCGAAACGCTCCTGCACCGACATAAGTCTAAAATTTACACAGCCATTTACCTTATCGTGAAAGATCGGTATACAGCTGAAGACTTGCTCCAGGAAACTTTTGTAAAAGCCATAAATACCATTCGTGGCGGACGGTATAATGAAGAAGGAAAATTCCTTCCATGGATCAGTCGCATTGCTCATAATCTTGCTATTGATCACTTCCGAAAAGACAAGCGCTATCCGGAAGTGGTACTGGAAGATGGCAGCCGTGTGTTTAACTCGTTAGAGTTTGCAGAAGAGTCTATGGAAGACAAGCAGGTGTTTCGCGATACGCGATCCAAACTGCGTGACTATATAAAGGAATTGCCGGCAGAGCAAAAACAAGTGCTCATTATGAGACACTATTTGCAAATGAGCTTTCAGGAGATCGCCGATCGCACCGGAGTAAGTATCAATACTGCTCTGGGAAGAATGCGATATGCGCTGATAAACCTGCGTAAGAAGATGATCAAATACAGAGCCTATGATAAAAACTTTTACGCAAACGGACTTGATCAGGTATTTATACCAAGAGACTACGGAGGAGGAGAGCAGGGAGATTGACAGAGCCTTGCTTTGTGACGGAGAGTTAAAGGCACTCTATAATGAGCTGTGCGACATGGTTGGAGCCATGGACGATGCACAGCTTCAGCCTGCAGCATCAACCGTGATGAGTATACTTAGCTACTCACGGCACCTGCAGGAAAAGAGAACGCATTAACGCTTTACAACTCCTGTATCTGAATTAAACGCCAGCGAACTTTTACCCCTCCGCCATCGTGGATCTGGAGGGAAATTTTGCCGGTGATGCCACCTATTTTTTCATCGGTCAGGGAAATCATCTGCTGACCGTTGAGAAATGTGGTAACGTCTTTTCCGTTCACGCGAACCACCAGACGATTCCAGTCGCCTTCTTTCAGATATTTTTCTTTTTCAGGTTCAGGTTTAATTAACCAGCCGCGTCCATACGACTCATAAATTCCTCCGGTATGTTTGCCTGCCGGTGCTACTTCAGCTTGCCATCCGCTGATCTTTGTTCCTTCAATAGAGGAATGAAAAAATACACCACTGTTGCCGTTAGACTCTTGCTTGAACTCAACCGTTAATTCAAAATCCTTATAAGATTTATCGGATACGAGATAACCATATTGTTTGTCTGGTCCGCTCTCACATACCAACTCACCTTTATCTACATACCATTTTTCTGTACCGTGTACTTTCCAGCCGGTGAGATCTTTACCGTTAAATAAACTAACGGACTGGCCCAGCGCAGGAATTGAACAAGCAAGAAGAAGAAACAGTATGCAGTTTTTCATAATGGCTGTTGAGTTATAGTATACTTTATTTACTCTTCCACTCCAGTGTATTGATCATGTGCATGATATCTTTTTTCATATACTCAATAGCCGGAGCCAGCGAATCGTTGGCCACCTGTGTATTGAAATATAGCGCACCACGAAGAAAATTTTTAGATGAGTCTGTTACCGTAAATTGAAACTGACTCGGTACTTCACCTTCCAGCTCGGCTATAACCGCAGTCTTACCACTGGGAGTTTTGGTAATTACTTCGTTAATGGCGTACGCTTTGATCTGGTGCTTGGCTGTTAATGTATAGGAGTCGTCCAGAAATTCTTTCAGTAATTTACCGTTGTTGTTAATGCTCTTATAGGTAACATGCACGTTCGCTTTTATCTGTGGGTAGTAAATTTCTATCCAGAAACGTTCGCGTATACTGGAGGTATCCGGAAGGAGCGTTGCGTGTTTTGAATACTCAAATGTATAGGGTAACGTATCGGGCAATGCCTGGTAAGCAGGTTCCGGTAATTCGAGCCGATTATAGCCCAATGGCTTCGGCAAGTAATCGCGTGTGCAGGATGTTGCAGTCAGAAGAATGACAGTCAATAAAATATAGCTTGCTTTACTTGTGAAAGTAAATGCAGGTAACGTACACCATTTACCTTGTGCATTTTTACCGTTCCCTATATCTTCAATTTTCAGTATATCAATTCCGTATGCTGTTCCTGGTGTCTTCCGCTTATCAATCATTACCCGATGTTAAAATCTAAATCAATTCAAATTAAAAAGGAAGATCATCTGTGCTGTTATCTACCGGAGCGCTGCGCATGCTGTCAGAAGAACTTCTGTCTGGTGACGAAGCGTACTCCTGGTTCATACCCCCACCGCCACTTGTCTTCGGTGTAAGCATGGTCATGTTGTCGCCTACAATTTCAGTTGTATAGCGGGTAACGCCATCTTTCTCCCATGAACGTGTACGAAGTTTACCTTCGATAAAAACCATATCACCTTTGCGCAGATATTTTTGTGCGATCTCAGCAAGCCCGCGCCACAGCACAATGTTGTGCCACTCTGTTACTTCTTTCTTCTCGCCTGTAGTTCTGTCTTTGTAGCTTTCGGATGTAGCGATGCTGAAGTTGGCAACAACTGCACCGTTATCAAGATTTCTTACTTCCGGATCTTTGCCGAGACGGCCCACGAGGATTACTTTGTTTACACCTGACATATAGTTATTATTTAATTTTTTCTGCTGGTAATTGACGGCTCTTTAGTATAACCGTCAGTCAGAAAAATAAATCTTCCGTAAACAGTCATCCACAAATTTTGCGCAAAGCTAGAAATGTAAATTCCCGGAAGAATTAAATTCTGAATTTTAAGTTACCATTAAAAGACATTTAAACAAAAATGGAATATGCCGTGCTTCATATAAGCTGATGGTCTTCTAAAAATCGACTTATCAGCACAGGCTTGGGTAACTCAGCAATTTTTTTTGCAGAGTAATATTTTAAATTTTCGGATTCACGTGCGGGTACATCACCCTCTATAATAATGAATGTTGCGTGAATGATCTGATGGCTGAGTACATGTTTATATTTTTTTGACACAACCTGTGCATCCTTCACAAATTTTTTCAGAAGAGAATCTTCTGCCATTACCTTCAACGCATTTTGTGCGCGCGTTTTTTCAACGAGATGAAAATCATACAGGCCATGCCATATATCTTTTTCCTCCCTTTTTTTCAATAGCATCGATTTGCCTTTCTGAAAAACAAAATAATAGAAGTAACGGGCGCGTGCGGCTTTCGCTTTTATTTTAACAGGAAGTTGGGCTTGTAAATTTTTTTGTGACGCGAAACACGATGTTTGAAATATACACTGTTCGCAAACCGGACTTACAGGTGTACAATATAGAGCTCCGAACTCCATCACCGCCTGGTTATGTATATCCGGATTTTTGGATGTGATCAGTTCATTCGCGATTTGCGTAAAATGTTTTTTGCCTTCCGGACTATTAATTTCTTTTTCTATTCCGAAGATGCGGGCAAGCACCCGAAAAACATTTCCGTCAACTACTGCTACTTTTTCCTGGTATGCAATAGACGCAATGGCGGCAGCGGTGTAGTCTCCAATGCCCGGTAGTTTTTTTAATTCTTCAAAAGTGTCCGGGAAAACTCCTTTATACTTTGTTACTACTTCTTTGGCGCACTTGTGCAGGTTTCGGGCGCGGGTATAATACCCGAGACCTTGCCAGAGCCGGAGCACTTCCTGTTCGGATGCCGAAGCCAGTGCCTCAACGGCCGGAAATCTTTCCACGAACTTTAAATAGTAAGGTAAACCCTGAATTACCCGCGTTTGTTGAAG
>CAMLLI010000348.1 GCA_946480685.1 uncultured Flammeovirgaceae bacterium
TAGCTTTCACCGCCATCTGTATATCACCGTATGCGGTGATCAATACAACAACAGATGATGGATCGATCTGCAGGATACGTTCAAGCCAGTAATATCCTTCGCTGCCGCTGCTCACATCTTTCGTGAAGTTCATGTCGAGCAGTATCACATCGTAATCCTCATTACCCATCAGGGCAGGTATAGCTTCGGGATTTTTTTCAATATCAACCTGGGCAAAATGTCGCTTCAGGTGCATCTTCGCGGCTTTTAAAAGATCTTCATTATCGTCAACGATCAGAATCTTACCTTGCTTGGTCTCAGACATTATCTATAGGGTTTAAAAATTAAGGTCAAAGTATATATATACCCCCTCACACTACGCACTGCCTACACGCACTTTCAACATACACACTTACCAACATACACACGTAAACACGTAAGCCATCCGTCCGCTAGCGGGCAAAGCGTGTACCGAAACCGTTACACCGTTAAAAACTGTGAAAAACACGTTTCTGAGCAATTTTCAATGGAAAATGTCCGTTCGCATCCGGACACACACGTTCACATGTGAACGAGAAGTGTGCTGTAATAATGTTGAATTCAGGTCAATTTCGCATTCTGGCGCTTGGCACACTTGTTGGCTTACGGCCATTGTCCGCCAGTGTATAGACGAACGTAATCGGGTGACACGATTGTCGAATAAATATAGCGGGCGACTTATAACTCAATACGAATGGACAAACAGATTAAGAAGAAAAAGTGGACGATAAAACGTCTTGCCACTTATGGTGGAATTTCCGTGTTAGTAATTTTTGTAGCGTATCAGCTCATCTTCGCTGACAGACGACAAAAACTAAAGATCGAGAAAGACAAGATCACGATCTCAACGGTTGGCCGCGGTGTATTCCAGGAATTTATACCACAGACCGGTACTGTTGAGCCAAGTCGCACGGTATATCTCGATGCCATTGAAGGAGGAAAAATAAAACGCGTAGTGGCCGAAAGTGGTGCTATGCTGAAAGAAGGAGATATAATTTTAGAATTAAGCAACCTTAACCGCGAATTGGATGTCTTAAGTCAGGAAGCACAGTTGAGCGAAAGTATAAACCGTAACCGCGATACACGTTTGGCTATTACGCAGAACGACTTGCAGCAGCGGCAGACACTGGCTCTTATTCAAAGTTTGTTAGCGACTTTGGAGCCGCAGTATAAACGCGAAAAAACTTTGTACGAGAAGAAACTGATCTCCAAGCAGACTTTTGAAAAAACGGAGGCAGACTATAACTATAACCTGGAGCGTTGGAAGATTACGTATGAGGCGTATCGAATTGATTCGATCGACCGTATACGTCAGCTTCGTAACATTAACCACCTGGAAAGCCGCATGAGCCAGAACCTTGATGGTGTAGGAAGAATCCTGGACAACCTGGTGATCCGCGCTCCGATCGATGGACAGTTGTCTCGTCCGCAGCTGGATGTTGGACAGAGTGTAACACCTGGACAGCGTTTAGGACAGGTGGATATCGTTGGAAGCTATAAAGTGCGTGTACCTATAGATGAACTATACTTGCCACGTATCACAACCGGATTACATGCTACAACAACGTTCAACAATAAGGACTATAAACTGGAGATCATGTATATATATCCTACTATTGAGAACGGAAGGTTCTTTGTAGACATGAACTTTGTTGGTGAAACACCTTCTGGTATTCGCAGAGGTCAGTCACTGAGATTGCGTATTGAGTTGGGACAGTCTTCAGAAGAGTTATTGTTGCCGGTGGGCGGATTCTATAAAGATACCGGTGGTAACTGGGTATTTGTAATGGACAGCGAGAACCGTGCAGTGCGCAGAGATATAAAACTGGGCAGAAAGAATACCGAGCACTTCGAAGTACTGGAAGGCTTGCAGCCGGGTGATAAAGTTATCACATCGTCATACGAAAACTTTGGCGACAGCGAGGTATTGTTGCTGGACTAATTGTAACTTTTGTTTAAAATAGAAGTACTATTACTGACTATAAAACTTAATTGATAAACCGAACATCATAATCACAATAAAATAAACCTGCCATGATCAAACTTAAAAATCTTGAAAAAGTCTACACGACAGAAGAAGTAGAAACAACAGCGTTAAACAACATCAACCTCGAAATCAAAGAGGGAGAGTTTGTGGCCATCATGGGCCCGTCTGGTTGCGGAAAATCAACGTTACTAAACATCCTGGGTTTGCTGGACAACCCGAGTGGCGGTGAGTATTATTTTGGTGAACACGAAGTAGCTAAATACTCTGAACGTCAGCGCGCACAACTGCGTAAAGGTTCTATCGGTTTCGTGTTCCAGAGCTTTAACCTTATTGACGAACTTACTGTATTCGAAAATGTAGAGTTGCCGCTGTTGTATATGAAAGTGCCTGCAGCAGAGCGTAAGCAGCGCGTAGAAGAAGTGCTCGAGCGCATGAACATCATGCACCGCAGAAATCACTTTCCGCAGCAACTCTCCGGTGGTCAGCAGCAGCGTGTAGCTATATCGCGTGCCATCGTAGCAAAACCAAAAGTGATACTGGCCGATGAACCTACCGGTAACCTGGACTCTGCCAACGGTGAAGAAGTAATGAAGCTCCTGTCTCAATTGAACGAAGAAGGAACAACCATTGTAATGGTGACTCACTCACCATACGATGCAAACTATGCTCACCGCATTGTTAACCTCTTCGATGGTAAAGTTGTAACAGAGAACATCAAGGAACATTTCCATATTTAGTCCCAAGGTATACCGCTTCTTGCTATACCCTTTAAACCGTACAGGAAGTAGCAGCCGGTTGATCGTGGCGGTCAAACACTGGCGATACTCCTTATAAGTATATAGCCCGGCCAAACCAGCCGGGCTTTTTTTATTGACCGAAAGCGAACATAGGGTTGTACAGTTCCGAATATATACCGTCCGAAAACAAGCTATAGATGCGCTTTTGCGCGATGGCATATTTATTGGCCGATGCATGCAACCTCTCATCAGGGATGGTAGTCTTATAACCAATTCGACCCTTAACCCCATGATTAAAAACTATCTCCTCATCACTTTGCGTAGCATGATGAAGAATAAACTCTTCATCCTTATTAATGTATTCGGTCTGGCCATTGGTATTGGCTGTTGTATTGTAGCATACTTCAACTGGGAGTTTGATACTATATTTAATACCCACCACGTTCACGCTGATAAAATATACCGCGTTAGTCAGGTGCGTGAATTTGAAGGCACCGAACGACTCTATGGGTATACCTCGCTGCCCATGGGACCAACCGTTCGGCAAAATATACCGGATGCTGAAAAGGTAACAAGACTAAACCGCTCGTGGTCTAATTTCAAGGTGGAAGACAACCTGTTCCCCGGAGGTATAGCGTATGTTGATCCGGACTTCTTCGAGATGTTTACATTCGAATTTATTCATGGACAACCGGCTGATCTGAAGGATAAATCAAAAGTATTTTTAAGTGATGAACAGGCCAGGCGCCTCTTTGGCAGCACTGATGTTGTAGGTAAGCAACTCACACAAGTATTAGGCACCGAGCTAAAAGAATTTACTGTGGGCGGTGTTTTTAAAAAACAACCCCAAAGCTCCAGCTTCCGCTTTCAGGCCTATATGCACTTCGATAACTTTTTTGATGATGCAAAAGATGTAAAGGAAACAGACTGGAAAACATGGACAACGATGTTTGTTATGATTCCTAATCCAGCGCGGTTAAGTACTATACATAAGCAGTTGCAACCATATCGTGAGAACAACAATAAAGTACGCGAAGACTTTCAGGTAAAAGAATATATACTGGATCCATTCGTAGGAATGGCGCAGCGCGATGAAATAAACGATACCTGGAATGAGACATGGGATGCCAACTCACGTGCTGCCGTAAATGCGCCTACCATTATGGCTGTATTGATTTTATTGATTGCATGTTTTAACATGACCAATACTTCTATCGCTATATCTTCCCGAAGATTGAAAGAGATCGGTATACGTAAAGTGATGGGTAGCATGCGCAGTCAGTTGATCTTCCAGTTTATAGGCGAGACAATGTTTGTTTGTTTTTTATCGCTCATCATAGGACTATTTCTCGGAGAATTGCTGCTGAATGCCTGGAACATGCTGTGGGAAGAAATGCAGCTGACCTCACACTATATCGATAATCCGGGATTTCTATTTTTCATCATTGGAGTACTGGTCTTTACCGGATTGATTGCGGGTAGTTACCCTGCGTTTTACATCAGCAGTTTTGAGCCGGTAGGTATATTAAAAGGTAAACTGAAGCTCGGGGGTACTAACCTGTTTACACGTGTACTTCTTTGTTTGCAATATGCTATATCGCTGCTGGCGATTGTATGTTCGATTGCATTCTATCAGAACTCCAAATACCAACGCGAATTTGACCTTGGCTTTAACGAAGAAAGTGTCATTATAGCGTATGTTGAAAATGGAAATGAATATGAAACTTACAAAAATGCATTGGTGCAGAATAAAGATATACTCTCGGTTGCCGGGTCGAAACACAGTATATTTTCGCAGCGCTACAGAGACCCAGTAAAGTATGAGTCAAAACAGTTTGAAGTTGATATCATTGATGTAGGCGATGATTACCTGAAGACCATGGGACTAACGCTGACTGAAGGCCGCGACTTCCAGAAAGATTCCGAGACTGATCGTAAAGAATCAGTAATCATTACCCAGAAAATGGCCGATATATTCAAGTGGGAGAAACCGCTTGGCAAAGAAATACTCTGGCACGATACGTTAAAACTGTATGTAGTAGGTGTAGTGAAAGATGTATATACCGTAGGGCTGTGGGCGCAAATGGAACCGATGATGATACGATATACCAGTCCGGAGCAATATACCCATGTTATTGTCAATGCACCGCTTGAGAAGTTAACGGCTGTAAATGCCTTTATGGAGAAAGAATGGAAGCAGGTTTTTCCGAACAGACTTTACAATGGCCGCTATCTGTATGAAGACATGAAAGAAGCGTTTACGGTAAATGATAATATAGTAAAGATGTTTGTCTTCCTCGGTATAGTCGCGATGATCTTGTCGGTAACGGGATTGTTTACGCTGGTATCACTGAATATAATTAAGAAGATGAAAGAGATTGGCGTGCGAAAAGTATTGGGAGCATCGATCGTTAACATTACCCGGATCATCAACACAGAGTTTGTTATTATCCTGTTGATCTCTTCTGTATTGGGTTGCGTTCTGGGATATTTCCTGGTAGACTTATTAATGGGCAGTATTTGGGATTACTATCAAAGCACAACCACGATCACGTTTATCGTTTCGGTAGTGGTGATGTTTGTAATCTCTGCTGTTACCATCGGATATAAAGTTTTCAGTGCCGCCTCAATGAACCCGGTGAATACGTTGAGGGATGAGTGAGGAGGGGAGTCCGAAAGTCAGGAAGTCCGAAAAGTCCGGAAGTCCGAAAGTCGGGGAGTCTGAAAGACGGGAAGACGGAAGTCTGAATGCCGGGATGCAGGTTTCTTTTGTACGGCTTTCGGAC
>CAMLLI010000349.1 GCA_946480685.1 uncultured Flammeovirgaceae bacterium
ACCAACAGAACCTGTTGGTTATTTTTTTGACGCCATGTATCAAACTGGTTTTTACTGGAATTTTCTCGGCTGGGGTCAGTTCATTGCAGGCGCACTGCTCATGACACAGCGCTTTGCTACTGTTGGTGCCATGATGTTTCTGCCCATCATTCTCAATGTATTTGTTATTACACATGCTATAGACTTCGGCATGGGCACTCCCATTATTACCACGCTGATGCTACTGGCCACAATCTTCCTCATTCTTTGGGACTATAAAAAATGGATGATATTATTCAGGCAGGATCATCAAATCAAACTCGACCTTACCGCCGAACCTGAAGATAAGTTTATGACCGACCCGCTGTGGGTAATTACCGGAGTAATTTTTATAGTGCTCACCCTACTACCGTGGATCTTCAACAATCATTCAATGTTCTTCGTCTGGATCATCGCTATGGTTATGACCGGCATTACTGCACTCATCATCCAGCTTTGGAAACACCGCATTGCACTAAAGCAGAGCAAAGTATATTAAGGCATTTCTTTACCCTGCACAAGCTTTAACATTTCAAACCAATCCTGTGTATCAAGGTTGATATTTACAGCCTGTGCACTTTCAACAATACGTTCAGGCTTTGTAGTGCCAATAACCGGAAACATACCGGATGGATGCCTCAGCAACCATGCTAATGCCATTTGTGTTTCGGTAGCTTTGTACTGTGATGCTTTTGCAAAAACTGCTGATTTACCTTCCATCAGTTTACCGCCTCCTAGTGGCGACCATGCCATCGGTGCTACGCGATGTTTCATAAGTATATCCAGTGAACCATCGAACAGCGGAGCATGATGTGTTAAGGATACTTCAACCTGGTTTGTTACTAATGGAAACGACAAATAACTCTGCAGCATTTCGAATTGCGTAGGTGTAAAATTTGATACACCAAAATATAGCACCTTGCCACTTTGCTTCAGTGATGTAAAGGCTTCAGCAACTTCATCCGGATTCAGCAGCGGATCAGGACGATGGATGAGCAGTAAATCGATGCGATCGGTAGCAAGCATTTTGAGCGAGTTCTCGGCCGACCATACTATATGTTCTTTGGAAGTATCGTAATGCTTTACCCAACTGGAAGGCCGATGTGCTGACGGAAATTTTATACCACACTTCGTTACGATCTCCATCTTCTCACGAAGGGAAGAACTGCCGCGCAATACATTTCCAAAAATTGCTTCGTTACCATGATCGCCATATATATCTGCATGATCAAACGTGGTGATGCCTTGTTCGAGCGATGTACCGATCAATTGATGTACGGATGCTTCGGGTAAATTCCAGCGCCATGCACCTGCAATGATGCGTGAGAACACAGGACCTTGTGCGTGCAATTTTCTTCGTTCCATAAGTTGACAAAGTGAAATATAGCGTCAACCTAATGCGAACATTTTAAATAACAAAAAGGAAAATGATGGAGCCGCTATTTTCTGCTTCCGTAGAAGAGCGTGATGAAGAGTGTGGGGAACACCGAGTAATTTTTCGCTGCGGGCATCAGCTCGATCGTTTTGGTATAGGCGTCAATCAGGAAGCCTGCTTCAAAACCTGTAACCTGACTTTTGGTTGTACCTAATTCAAAGTTGATAGCAGCTTTCAGGTTGGCACCGGGCACTATTTTGGATTCATCTATACCTTCAAACAATCTTCCGGTACCCATGATATCTTCTGCTGCCATGCCTTGTTGATATTGTACAGAACGTGAGACCAGATCGCTGCTGCGTGCATACTCTACATAGTAAGGCGCGACTACACCAATGGTAGGGCCAATGGCAAGTATACCTTTAATCTCTACGCCTTGCTGTGGTGCTTTCTTGAAAAGGATTCGATCGCGACCGTACTGAAGACGGAACGCGTAGAGATAATTACTCTTTCCGTAAATGAAATAATTACCGGTATTGATGGAGTTGGTGCGTACTTCCTGTGGGTGTTTAACATTCATGATCTCGAGACCGAAAGTCTCAAGTGTGCGGTCGTTGAGCTTTCTTGCTTTCTTGAAAACAAGACCACCGATCAAACCACCTGATGTATTCTTGTTTATACCCCAGGTAAATTCTGATTGGTACTCATAACTATCCTGCGTCTGTGCGTGAACGCCTGATGATAGCATTACCGTGCAAACTGCTAAAATTAAAACCGATACAGACCGCAGCATCCTCACAAAATCTTTATGATAAATTTAGAATTTTAAATACCTAACGCAAATATAATCCTGAAGTTATTCGAATGATTTTAAAGATTCTCACACATCAGGACATTCACGGGAATAGACGCGACAAATCTGCTAAAACCGGCAATTTTATTAGAATGAAACTCCCGGAAGTAAATTGAAGTCAAAGCCAAAGAGCTGCCTTCAGCTTTTTAACTCTTCACGAATCTGGTTATAGTCTATACCTAAATGCGATCGGTCATAAACGGCTTTGCCATCGGCAATGATCAGTAACTGAGGTGATTCATGTTCAATCTCAAACTGTTCCGCTATCTGGTTAGACACTTCCCGGTATGAAATCAGATCCAAGTAATACGCCTTTACGTTTCCAAGTTCTTCCGGCTTCCAGTTGCGCTCCAACCTGTCAAGCACCATGCGACTGGTAGCACAACGTGTACTATGTTTAAAAATAACAACCGGCTTTTCTTTCGACTCTTCTCGAATCTGCTCGAGTTGACTAACTGTGTTTAATTCATTCCACTTCATAAGCATCGTTATTCATACCACAATCCTTTTTCACCCTTATCGTAACGAGGTTTATGTCCTTTGTCTTTAAGATGATCGGGCTGTGTTTCTTCTTTCTTAAATAAACGCGCCCACCACAATTTAAAGTTCGTCAGCAAGTCTCTTTCGCTATCAACATTATTCTTGTTGATCTTCACAAACTTTGCATCCGGATGGAGTGCGCGGTTTTTCTCAAAGAGCCTGAACTTTTGCATCTTAATATTTCCCTGGTAATCCGTAGAGCGTGCAAACGCTTTTCCGGGTTCACGCACGCGAAGCGCTTCCTCAGAACTACTTGGATTGTGGATATAGTCCCACGTACGGCGAACACCTCGTGCATACTGACTTGCTTTTACAGTTTGCTTGCTCGGTGTTAAACCAGGTATAGCATCTTCAGGAGCATTCTTCTTTTTGCCATGCGCAGGCTGCTTCATTTTTATATGCAGATCACCTGTGGCAAGTGTGGTCCGCGTTGGCTTCAGTTTCGGTGTAGCCTCTTCTGCAGCTCTTTCATTCTTTACATACTTGCGCGTACGCACAGCGATCTGGTATCCATCGACTGCATACGTTGGACTCTTCGGACGCTTTTTCTTGATAGCGTTTTCATTTGCCTTCGGATTGCGGATATAGTCTTTCCAGAAGCGTGGTCGCCTGATCGTTCCGGTAAATTCTTCTCCCTGATCAGAGAAGCCCGGCTGCACCGAAAACATTTTCATTCTTCCCGGATAGCCGCCTTGCTGTCGTGCTGACTCAGGTGGTGTGCGTACGGGTATAGGAGTCTCGCGGTTGTTCCAAAGTTTGCCGCTCACACTACCGCCTCCTTTCAAAGGACGTTTACCCTTCATGCCTGTAGTATAGCGTTGAAGTCCCTGAGATCTTGCACCCGGAGTACGAACCGGTAAAGGTGTTTCGCGATTATTCCACACACGACCACTTACACTGCCACCTCCTTTGAGGGGACGTCTGCCTTTCATACTTTCGGTATAGCGCGCCAGTCCGGCAGAGCGTGAACCGGGGGTACGCACAGGTATAGCACTCTGTCGGTTATTCCAAAGTTTACCACTAACACTGCCGCCTCCCTTTACAGGACGTCTGCCTTTCATTCGTGTTGAATACAAGCCTGCAGATTTAGCACCCGGAGGACGCACCGGTATAGCAGACTGTTTATTGTTCCACAGTTTCCCACTTACACTGCCGCCTCCCTTCGATGTTCTGCGACCGCGGAGTTGTGATTGATATCTGCCCAAACGACTGGCTCCTATACCCGGACCTCTCGGAGCAATTTTACCTTGCACTTGTCCGGAACGTGTCGCAGTGCGAACGCCTGGTGATAAGGTTGGTCTTCCTTCTACTCTTTTCTTAGAAGTATAATTTCTGCTTCGTAATCTTCTGCCCGCTATATCTCCTGTCCACGCTCTTGGTTTTGTGCGTGTAGCCGAACGGTAGCCTCCGGCTACCGGGCCGCGATAAGGTCTGTCGCCTACGCGTTTTCTTCCCGCATACGGTTTGAAGCCGGGAGAAATTACACCCGGACGAGGCGTTTCATAATTTTTGGTGCGAAGTGGTCTGCCGGCTATATCGCCTTCGTAAGCACGCTCCTGTTTGCGTTTAGGTCTCGGGAAGCTTGCATATATATTTGTACTTCTACGCGCTATAAATGAACGCGAAGCTGAGCGAGGAACTACTTTTCTTTTCGGCTTTGGTCTCGGCCCGTTCGGATCACCCTGCAACTTGTTGAGACGTGCTAAGGTAGCGCGATTCGATACAGCGCGTTGCTTGGTCTGTGGAGTTCGCGACCGGTTGTTTGTATACTGCCAACGCTGTGGGTATACGTTACTGGTCTTACCGGTTCTGCTGCGTGTACTAGTCGGAGGGCCACCTGCTGAACCTCTTGCTGCGCGTTGTCTTTCGCTCGGTCTTCTGTTGGCATACCGTCCGCTCTGCGGGTATACATTTCGTTTGCCTGCCGAACTTTCTTTATCCTGTGTACGAATGCGTCTTCCGGAAATATCACCGCGCCATGCTCTTTGTTTATCGCTGGGCCGGGATGATTCGCGCGGAAACATGCGAATGGATTTACCTGCTTTGGATTCTTTGCGAGGTGTATTGGCACGTGACGATCTTCTGGGTTGCGCGCGGCCGTAGCTTGGCTGCTTAGACGTACGAGTCTTTTTCTTTTTGAAAATCTTAAATCGATTTTCCCGTTTCGTTCCTCCACCGGAAGAAGATGGCCTGTCACCTTTGGTATTTTGCGCCAAAGCCGGCATCGCCAGCAAAAAAAGAATAATGACAAGACCTAGCGACTTGAGAGTCGTTGAAAAAATGGTCGTGCTATTGTGGATCCTTGCGTTCAAAAAATGATAAAGAAACAGGCCAAGATAGTAAAAATTGCTTTCTGGATTTCAGAACGTATGATAAAGCGTTTTATTGGATTTTTCTGAAGGTCAAAATAACAACGCATCCGTCCGGGTAATCCGTCTGGTCGTTGCAACATTTACTTTGACAAAAAATCAATAGTTCAAAAGCGATTCAATTTTTGCCTTCAGCCTTACCTTGGGCAAGAAGTTCTGCTCCAGTGTAGGTGCAAACGGAATGGCTGTATCCAGACTCGCTTCACGCATCACCGGTGCATCAAGATATTGAAAACAATTTTCATTGATCCACGCTGCAATCTCAGCCCCTACTCCTCCCGTCAGGGTATCTTCATGCAGCACGAGAACGCGGCTTGTCTTCTTCACCGATTCAAACACAGCGTCTTTATCCCATGGAAGTAATGATCGCA
>CAMLLI010000350.1 GCA_946480685.1 uncultured Flammeovirgaceae bacterium
GCTTATAGGTTAATGTCCTATTCAGGAGATTTACCTACGCCCGGACCTTTTGAATTAACAGCGCGTCCATTGCGATCGAAAAAGAAATTCTGCACATCACTGCCGGTACCAATGCGTACCCAGTACCCATCTTTATTTTTACTTTCGTATACCTTGCCGGTTTCCCAACCTGCATACTCTTTGTTCTGCAAAGTTTTGCGTAACGGCTCCGGTACATCAGCCGATTGGATCAGTGTATAGTCCTGCTGTTTGAATTGGTTGCTGGACTGTTGCTGTTTTTCAGATAATGATTTTTGAGTACGCGTGCTGTCGGTTGACTGTGCTTGAACCGCCATGCTTATGAAAAACATGCCGATTAAAAAGGTTGCTATTTTTTTCATGGCTTTTTTTATTGTTAGACATCGATAAAATTATGCCGTGAGAAGTCGCATGCTAAACTTTCGAACATGAGGAAGCCTGTGGACAAATGTCTTTCATCATAAGTGTGTTCAACACACCCTGCAGAAGCGTGTTCGCACGAAGACACGAATGTTCCGTTCACATAAAACGAAGCGTGCAGACTTTGTTTTCTTACAGTGATATTCTATTTTGCCCCGGCTCAGCGAGGTTGATTGACTTTGTAACGAGCATCATCATACAACAATACTGAAATACCTATAGAATGAACAGACTAGAATTTTTACAACGTGCCGGATTGGTGAGTGCAGGCCTAATGGTAAATGTATCATCGGTTATGGCAGAAGAACAGTCAAAGTATATTTCGAAACGTCCCGCAGTCGGAGAGCGCAACTTCTCCAGCAAGTCGGTGGAAGGTGCCATTAAAGAGTTCAGAACAAAAGTAAAAGATGAAGAACTCGCGTGGCTGTTTGAAAACTGTTTCCCGAACACATTGGACACAACGGTATTTGTAAAATCAAAAGGAAATAATCCCGATACCTATATTATCACCGGAGATATAGATGCCATGTGGCTTCGCGACAGCACCGCACAGATCTGGCCTTATCTTCCGTTCATGAAGTCAGATGCTGAACTGCAGAACCTCATAGCAGGTGTTATTAACCGGCAGACACAATGCATTTTGAAAGATCCGTATGCCAATGCATTCTATGATGACAACGCTAAAGTAAGTGAGTGGAAAGATGATATCACCGCCATGCAGCCGGGTATACATGAGCGCAAGTGGGAGATCGATTCATTGTGTTACCCGATACGACTCGCGTATCATTATTGGACACTGACCAAAGACACAACGCCTTTCGGTGTAGCGTGGAAGTCGGGCATCCAGGCAACCTTGAAAGTATTCAAAGAGCAGCAACGTAAAAATGGTCAGGGTCCCTATACCTTTCAACGTACAACCGCGTGGGCTACCGATGGTGTACCGCTGGCAGGGTATGGTTATCCGGTGAAGCCGGTTGGACTGATCTGCTCGATGTTCCGTCCAAGCGATGATGCGACTATATTTCCATTCCTTATACCTTCTAACTTCTTTGCTGTCGTAAGCTTGAAGCAGGCATCCGAAATGGTCCTTGCCATTTCAAAAGACAAAACCTTGTCAGATGAGTTGGCGCAGCTGGGACAGGAAGTATCCGATGCATTGCAGAAGTATAGCATCGTAGAACATGCTACCTATGGAAGGATATATGCGTTCGAAGTGAACGGCATGGGAAGCTATAACCTGATGGACGATGCCAATATACCAAGCCTTCTTTCGCTGCCGTACTTGGGCGCAGTAAAGGTTGATGACCCTATATATCAGAATACACGTAAGTTCCTTTTCTCAGATGATAATCCATTCTTCTTTAAAGGAAAAGCAGCATCAGGTATAGGAGGTCCTCATGCCGGTATGGATATGATCTGGCCACTGAGTATCATCATGAAAGGTCTCACGAGTACGAACGATCAGGAAATCAAAGATTGTGTCCGCACATTGAAAGCAACCCATGGCGGCACAGGCTTCATGCATGAATCGTTTCATAAAGATGATCCGCAGAAGTTTACACGTAAGTGGTTTGCCTGGGCGAACACGATCTTCGGGGAATTTGTGTGGAACGTCTATAAGCAAAAACCGCACTTGCTGACCTGATCGCCCGCATATATATGTCATAACAAAAGCTGCAGTATTAAATATTGCAGCTTTTTGTTTACTAATTAAATTAGTTTTTATACGTTTGTATATCTAAAATAATTAGAGGTATGAGAACGGTAAAAACATTCAACGGAGTACGGAAAATAGAGGATTGGGACATGAACCTGGTGCCTCTGCAGGTGCGTGAGATTTTGCAGGATGCACGCAAAAGTCTCATTGCAAGGTTGTTGACCGAGAAAGGTCTGGAAGAATATATCCAGCACCGTTTCAATACGAAAGTATCACCACAGAAATCACTGCAGATCAAAAGTAAACTGATTGAACTGCAACATGCCGGTATCAATCTGGAGCGCTATCGTTCGGCCTTTCAGCGTGTGCTCGAAAAAGAAAACAGTCATATAGACTCTGCTATATTTTTTGCCGAGATCGATCAATATATACAATTGTGTTTAAGCGAAGTACAGATCGAATTCGATCCGCTGGAGACCTATCGCATCGATCATATCAACCTGGTACAGAATACACGGCAGATGCTGATCAGTAAGATATTAACGGAGATCGGTTTGAAGAACTTTGTTAAAGGTCAGTATTACGAAGAACTGAAAGACCGCGAGAAGATGCATTACCTCATTGACGAATTGCGCGATTACTTCTTTACCAAGCGCACCGACTATGGACAAATGCTTCACTTCATAGAAGTAAATCACCTGGATGTTATTGAAGGAAGCAAGCAACTCTTCAAGCAGGAGGTAGTCGAGATTCTTGATAAACACTTTGAACCGTTAAAGCACTAGGCGGCACCATGCTACCATGCTTGTATACTTTTGGAAAGTATAAATATACCCGGTAGCTTTATTCTGTAAACAAGCATTGCTATGACAGACGCCAACGGAAAAGGACAGCGCAGCGACAAGGACCATGAAGTAAAACCGTTCGAAGAAAACCTGGAGTCACTGCAGCACGAAGAACTTTCGGGATCGCCCGATGATGACGACAATTCGCTTGAATATAGCGATACAGATGAAGATGAAGACGAAGGAGTAGGGGATGGAAATGTAGGAAGAGGTCTGTCGGATAAATAGAAACTACAGCGTTGATATAACTGCTACGAAGATCGGAACCATGAATGTACAGCAGGCCTACAATGTGTGGGCATCACAATACGATACGAATCAAAACAAGACACGCGACCTGGAAGCGAAATCGCTTCGTGAAATGCTTCATGCGATTCGCATTGATCGCTGTCTTGAAATAGGTTGTGGCACCGGAAAGAATACGCAGTGGCTAATTGAAAACGCTGGGCATATCACAGCTGTTGATCTTTCCGAAGAGATGCTCGCCAAAGCGAAAGAGAAGGTAAAAACGGATCGTGTAACATTCCGGCAAGCGGATATTACAACGGAGTGGGTATTTGCCGAAGGACAGTACAACCTGGTGGTGTTCAGCCTGGTACTGGAACACATTGAGCATCTGGACCCGATCTTTGAAAAGGCATCGCGCGTACTGCAAACCGGAGGTTATCTGTACTTAGGAGAGCTTCATCCGTTTAAGCAATACTCCGGATCAAAAGCCAGGCTTGATACGGAAGCCGGTACACATATAGTTTCATGCTTCAATCATAATGTATCCGATTTTATCCAGGCAGCTCGTGTTCATGGACTTACCGTTTCCAATCTCGATGAATACTTCGATGATGACGACCGGACTTCCATCCCGCGTATCCTGACTATACTTTTTCAGAAGAAGTAACCGGATCATTCTTGCTGGTTGTCAAGAGCGTATATAGCGCTTTTGTCGATCGCATAGTACAAAATATAGCGGCAACAAATACGGGAGTATAGATCAACAAAAATGCATCAACTGCGTCACAACGATATAGTTATATACAAGAAAGACGGCAAGATATGGTTGTTCGATCGCTATGATCGAAGACGAGCTTCACGTCATGCTCCACAAGTATATGCGGTGATAAAGCGCGAAGGCAAGATCCTCGGTCGCGTTGAACCATCGGACCTGATCAAGTGCCTGCCTAAGCAAAGCAATTGGCATGTTGAGCGAGCCATATTTCCAATGGAGTTCGCCCCTCCCGACAGAAATCCGCTTGCTAAACTTCTCTATCTGTAGCCACAGCTATAGCGTTACATTAGAGTGTGCGCGCGAAGATCATGTCCTGCCAACTCACGCGTTTATACCGTCACATCTGGTGAGGGGATTTCTCGCGGGATAGTTCGTATTTCATAGGAAACTCGGCTCGCTCGAAATAACGCATCTATACCGTCACTTCGAGCATGCGCTTGAAGATCATATCACTTACTCACCGCGAGAAGCCCCGTTATCGGAGCAATGTTACATTTATAGATGTACTCTTTAGTGGCCACCTGAAACAGAACATCACCTTGATGAAATAAAACTGGCGAGGGGATTTCTCGCGGGGTAGTTTCGCATTTCATAGGAAACTCGGCTCGCTCGAAATGACGCAGCTATAGCGTCACGTTGAACGTTCGCTTGATCGTATTTCATAGGCGACTCCGCTCGCTTCAAATAACGATCTAAGCGAACGTGTCATATTCACATTTTTTCATGCCTGATTTGGAAATATAGCGCGTTGTGCAGGGAATCAGTCATATTGCAAATCATTCCAATACTAAGTACAAAAGCGGCTATATTTTTACAAAAATTCCAACGATAATGATGGAATCCAAACCTTTGCTTAATTTAAAACCCGCAATATTTTGTGACGCCAACCCAACGATAAACTCAAAATGAAAATAGGTATCGCTGCCGACCATGGTGGTTTTGCATTAAAAGAAGTGATCAAAAAATTTCTGCAGGCACAACAGCATGATGTAAAAGACTTTGGCGCTATGGAGCGCGATGACACCGATGATTACCCGGACTTTGTTGTGCCGCTGGCCAGGTCGGTTGCCGCAGGTGAAGTAGAGCGCGGTATAGCAGTTTGTGGTAGCGGTGTTGGTGCATCCATCGCTGTCAATAAAGTACCCGGAGTTCGGGCAGCATTGATACATGATCACTTCTCTGCACATCAGGGCGTTGAAGACGATGACATGAACCTGCTTTGTCTCGGGGGGCGCGTTACCGGCGATGAAATGGCAAAAGAACTTGTAAACACTTTTCTGAAAGCTAAATTTACTGCTGCCGAGCGTCATCAACGCAGGCTCAACAAAGTCAAGCAACTGGAGAAGTAACGAATCGAACTATAAATCATTAGTATATAAATCTGTATCACATAATATTTTATCTCTATAACAATGCAAGATAATTCTTATCTCTTGGGCATGGTCGGTCTTGGTACCATGGGCCGTAATCTTCTTTTGAACATGGCAGACCACGGATTTAAAGTGGCTGGCTATGATAAAGATCCTGCTAAAGTATCCATGCTGAGTAAAGAAGCTGTAAAAGGCGATGTAAAAGG
>CAMLLI010000351.1 GCA_946480685.1 uncultured Flammeovirgaceae bacterium
GGTCCTTTTAATATAGACCTGCGTGTAGAAGGTACGAACATGGATTTGCAGGCTGCCGGCTATATAACCTCCAACGAAGTAAAACCACAGATACATTTTACGACTACACTCAATCGCTTTGATATAGCAGCGGTAGAACCCTTTACCATGAAACAGGTAAAGGATATGAAAGGACAGCTTGTTGGCGAGGTGCGCATTGAAGGCTATACTGACGACCCGGATATTGATGGCATCCTTACTTTTAAAAATGCCGAATTTATACCAACCATCATCGGCAGTAAGTTTCTACTGGAGAATGAAAGCATCCGCCTGAATCGCTCGGGGGTTGCGCTGAACAAATTCAGGATCAAGGATGACAAAGGAAATATAGCACTTATTGAAGGTACGATCCGTCCGAATACATTTAACTCGTATGATCTGGGGCTTACGTTCAACGCAGAAGACTTCCTGGTGATCAACACCACGGAAGATGATAACGATCTCTTCTATGGAAATGTGCGCATCAATGCAAAAGCAAAAGTTACGGGCACATCCGACTTTCCGAAAGTACAACTCGATGCGAGTCTGAGCAAAGGAAGTGAATTTACCTATATCGTTCCGGAAACGCAGAAGTCAGTTCTGGAACAGGAGGGTATCGTTCGCTTTGTAGATCGCGATGCTGTGAAGGATCCGTTCCTCGCTTCCATTGAACCGGAAGATACGGTAACTTCAAAATTTACCGGTATAGAGTTGGCCGCAAATATAGAATTGAACGATGATGAGATCCTGAATATCATCATTGATCCGGTAACGGGTGACAAGCTTTCCGTACAGGGTAACTCCACGCTTACGTTCGGTATAGATGAAACCGGCGACATGCAGTTATCGGGACGTTATGAGATCACGCAGGGTTCCTATAACCTCTCCTTCTACAAACTCGTGAAGCGACAATTCTCCATTGAGAAAGGCAGCACGATTACCTGGACGGGAAATATACTGCAACCCGAGATGAACATCCGCGCGTTGTTCCGGGTGGAGACTTCTCCTATCGACCTCGTGGCGAATCAGAACCCCTCGGCAACACAGGATCTGTCCTATAAACAACGACTGCCCTTCCTGGTATACCTCATCATTGAAGGGAATTTGCTTTCACCAGACATACGTTTTCAGCTTGATATGCCGCAGGATAAGCAAAACGCTTTTGGAGGAAGTATATATGCGAAGATCAAAGATATAAACACACGCGAGTCTGATCTGAACAAACAGGTCTTTGCCTTGTTGATACTGAAACGCTTTATTTCCGACAACCCGTTTGAAAGTGAAGGAGGCGGCTCAGGCGTTGCTTCTACTGCGCGGAATAGCGTGAGTAAAATATTGACGGATCAATTGAACAGACTCTCTGAAAATATCAAAGGCGTACAGCTCTCATTTGATGTGAAGTCGTACGAAGACTATACGAGTGGTCGTGCCGAAGGACAAACCGAATTACAGCTGGGCGTTTCAAAAACTTTGCTCAACGACAGGCTCGTGGTAAAAGTAGCCGGCAACGTAGATGTAGAAGGCGATGCGTCTAACCAGCGTGACTTTACAGACTATATAGGCGATCTTGCGCTGGAGTATAAACTTACTGAAGATGGCCGGCTCCGGATCACCGGATTCCGCAATAGCAATTATGATATGATCGATGGTGAGTTGATCGAGACCGGAGCCGGGTTTATATATATTAAAGATTACGATGCGTTACGTGAATTATTTAAAGCCAATGCCAAGGAGAATTGAGACCATTTGCATGCATCGTAAATTTTTCATGACCGGCATCATGGCGTTCATCACCTTGTTGCTGGCATCGTGTACCGGCACAAAATATCTAAAGGAAGGTGAAGCTTTTTACAACGGTGCCGTAATTAATTTTGAGACACCCCAAGGACGTGTCGGCAGAAAGAGAATTCTGGAGAGTGAACTTCAAACCTATATCAATCCCAAGCCCAATGGAAAATTTCTCGGGTCGCGTCCGGGTGTGTGGCTATACTATGTAGCCGGTACACCTAAAAAGAAAAAGGGAGGCATTCGTAATTTTCTAAAGTATAAATTGGGAGATACCCCGGTGTTAATGAGTGAGACAACACCCGATCGCACGGCCAAAACTTTACAAGGACAGTTGCAGAATGAAGGATACTTTCGCTCAACCGTGAAGAGTCAGGTTGTTACTAAAGGCAAGAATGGAAAAGTAATTTATAATGTAACGCTATATCGGCCGTATCGTCTTCGCAGCATTCAGTATCCGAAGGCGAAGGACAGTGTTTATGCTGCTATCATTGAGTCTCTCAAAAATGAATCGCTGCTGGATACTGGCAGACGCTACGATCTCGAACGCATGCAGGCCGAGCAGGTACGCATCGAAGAAGAAGTAGAAAATTACGGCTTCTATTATTTTGACGACAAGTACCTGGTATTCGAAGCTGATAGCACGGTAGGAAAACGCAAGGTAGACCTGACGCTGAAGCTCGAAGATAATATACCGGATCGCGCCAGACGAATTTACCGACTGGACAAAATCAATGTATATCCCGACTATATCTTGTCGATGGACAGCACAGTTCAGAATCCTGCCGATACAACGCTTGTCAATAATTACTACTACATTGACCGGAACCATTATTTCCGCCCGGAGATCATTACGGATGTTATCAATTTAAAAAAGGGCAAGACCTATAGCCGCGAAGCGCAGGATTTTACCTTGAGTCACCTGATGGGACTTGGTGCATTCAAATTTGTAAACATCAAGTTCATGGAGTCTCCACGCAAGGATTCGGCTATGCTGGATGCCGATATATACCTTACACCGCTGAAGAAGAAATCGCTGCGAGCAGAAGTGCAGGCGGTGTCCAAATCGAATAACTTTGTAGGACCGGGTGTGGGCTTTACATTTACCAACCGGAATTTTCTGCGTGGCGCAGAATTATTTCAGTTGAAACTGAATACTTCGTATGAAGTGCAGATCAGCCGGCAGGCGTCCGGTGCGCTCAATTCATTCGAGATGGGAATTGAATCGAGTCTTACCGTGCCGCGATTTATATCACCTATCCACATTGACTATAATTCAAAACAATATTTACCAAAGACACAATTCAAACTTGGCTATAATTTCCAGAACCGGTTAAGTTATTTCCGCATCAACTCTTTTAACGCAGGGTATGGTTATAACTGGAAAGAGAGTATATCAAAGTCTCATGAGTTATTCCCAATTGATATAACGTTTTTAAAAACAGATAAGCGCTCCGCATTATTTGATACATTGTTAAATAGAAACCCAGTGCTCGCGAGTTCATTTGATGATCAGTTCATTATCGGTACACGATACTCCTATACCATCAACACGCAACTATCTGAGGATATATTGCAGCGTTATGAAGAACGGAAGTATCGCAAACACAGTTTTTATTTCAACGGAAATATAGATGTTGCCGGCAACCTGCTGCATACTGTTCAGCATGCCATCGAAAAAAACAAGGAGCAGGATACGTATGAAATATTTCACCTCCCCTATTCGCAATATGTACGCGGTGATGTAGACGTGCGTTACTACTGGGCTATGGACGAGCACAACAAATTAGCGACACGCCTTGCTATAGGAACGGGTTATGCATTTGGCAATTCGAATACAATGCCCTATATAAAACAGTTTGCGATCGGTGGTTCCAATAGTATACGCGCTTTCCCGGCACGTTCCATTGGGCCCGGTACATATGATGTGTTAGCAATTCTGGATACAACTCGTTTCATCGATCAGCGAGGAGACATCAAGCTGGAAGGTAACATCGAATACAGGTTTGACATTATTAAATCGTTGAAGGGCGCTTTGTTTGTTGATGCCGGTAATATCTGGCTGATGCGTGCCGATGAAGATAACAGACCCGGAGGAGTATTCAAGAAAGATACTTTTCTAAAGCAACTTGCAGTAGGCACCGGTGCCGGGCTTCGCTTCGATTTCAGTTTCTTTGTGTTGCGACTGGATGTAGCCTTCCCGCTGCGAAGGCCTGCCGAAGGTTGGGTAACAAAAGATATAGACTTCGGCAGTCCTTCGTGGCGTGGCGACAACATTGTGTTCAACATTGCCATTGGCTATCCGTTCTGATATTTACTTTACCACCGGGAACGCCACTATGCGCACCTTGGTACATCCGTACGGTATCAGCGAAATGGTCTCAACTTCTTTTCCGGTTTCTCCCTGGTATACATTGGTACGATTGGTGATTGGCTGATGCGCCACACCATTTACTACTTTCCAATCGGGTATCTTTCGGGCTGGTGCTGTTATGGTTATCGGTGCATGCTGTTGGTTCCAGATAAAGGGAGCGGCTACCGGCCGCACCGTTACCTGCAGCTTTGACTTCGGATCGCGTATAGCGTCTTGCAGCAAACCATAGTTCCAAGCCTCGGTCGGATATATACTATAGTAATCACCTTCGGCAGGTTCATTTCCTTTCTCCCAGCGTTCGCCCAGCTTTAATGCATATACCAGTGGGCCGCGCTCAACCACTCTTGAATTTTTTGCCCAGTTCGAAGTGGTGACTTCCATGGGCAATTGCAGCGTGAGTATATCTTTATTCTTCCAGGTTTGTTCAAGGGTAATGATCTGTCCGCCTTTAGCGGTGCGCAGTTGTTTACCATTCAGCGTAACAACCGCTTCCCTACACCATGCCGGGATGCGCAGTTGCAACGGCATGGATACCGGTTTCTTCATGGCAAACGTAAAGTTGATCTTATCCTCAAACGGATAGTTTGTCTCTTCCAGGATGGTAATATTTTCTCCCTTTACAGTTGTTTTGATTTCATTAGGACTATACTCCAAGGCAGCAAGTCCACCCTGTGCAGTAGCATACCACAGGTGCGTTGTAAATTTAGTCCAGCCCTGGTGCATATTAGCCGTGCAGCAGGTATAGCCACTGCGTAAACCAAATACATTGTTCATGCCGCGATCGAACGGCAATGAAAAATCGAAAACACCGCGCGATACTTCCACCTGGTTTGCAATCTGGAAATACTGTTTGTTGTTATAGTCGTCTGATGTTTGCGTAGGCAGTGCGTTGAACGTCATTCGTTCGAGCGCATCCATATAGTGTATATCTCCGGTAATGGAAATAACTTTCTCAAGCGAATACATGGATTCCACGATGGCACAAAGTTCAACACCCTGTGTCGGATCATTACCATGCAGATCTTCATCACCGGAAAATATACCCATCGGTAAACCGTGTAACAACATCAGGTCGTTCCAGCCCGTCTTTAATTGTTTCAGGTATAGCGAATCACCGGAGCGCTGATAATTTATAGCAGGTGATTTCAGTGCCATACCTATATTTACCGCATGGCGGCTCATCCAGTGTTCATCGGTCTGGTTGGCAGCTGCCTGCATTACCCAATCACGATTGCCCAGCCAGGTGCTCCAGGTAAAACTTTGTGCTTCTATTTTAGCGGCAAGGTCCAAAAGTGCTTTGTCATGCGTGATCATATATAGCCACTGA
>CAMLLI010000352.1 GCA_946480685.1 uncultured Flammeovirgaceae bacterium
ACGTTCCCTTGAGTCTCACAATCGCTTCGGGCTGGGCTTCCATCGGTACGGGGAAGGAGTATAGATCGAGGTTGTTCAGATCATCGGCAGCCGAGCGCGCATAGTATAAACGATTCGACTCGGAGTCAATCGTAAAGTAATATTCACTGCCGGGACCATTCACAAGCGGCCCTATATTTTTAGGCTCGCCCCAGTTCTTACCCTGACTGTATGATTTGTAAATATCGAAGTCTCCAAAGTTTAACGGCTGTCCGTTCGAGCTGAAGTATAGCACTTTAAATCTATGGTGGTAAAACGGACTCACTTCAAAAGCACGTGTATTGATGATCGGCCCTATATTTTGCGCCTTCTGCCAAACGCCTTTCGAATCTTTTACAGCAAAGTATATATCTGAAAATCCGAAACCGCCAATGCGGTCGGAAGAGAAATATAGTGTATCACCGGAATGTGATAACGAAGGTTGAGAGTCCCATGAAGCCGTGTTGATATTCGGACCAAGGTTACGCGGTGTACCCCACGTGCTATCGCCTTTCAGATCAGCAACAAATATATCGCAGTTACCATACGAGTCAGGTGAATTGCAGCGGGCAAAGTATAAATGCTTGCCATCTTTACTCAGACTTGCCGAGCCTTCGTTATACCGTGTGTTCACCGTTTTGAATTCTTCCGCAAAGCCCCATACCGTGTCTTGTTTTATAGTATAGAACAGGTCTTCATTATACGTTTTGTTAAGCGGATCAATTTTGGAATTACGCTTCGATGTAAACAATAATACGTTATCGATGTTACCAATGGTTGGGCCGTAATCTTCTTTCTCCGAGTTTACACCGTAGCCCATGTTTAACAACACACCTTGAGGAGGGCGAAGTGTATCGATCTCTTTTCGGAATGCTACCAGTTCATAGTATTGTTGCAGCGGTACATATAGATCTTTTTCATTGCGGGTAAGCGTATCGTATTCGCGTTGCACCTGTTTTTCATCTATACTCTGTTTGTAGTGTTTCAACACCAGCTTGTATAGCAATACGGCTTCACCGGGAGGTCCTTGTTTTTCAGACAGCTTGGCAAAGTCCCAAAGTAATTGAATGTCGTGCGAAAAATTATCAACACCAAAGTTCTTCACATACGCTTTTAACTCGGTATATTCCTGTTCGTAATCACCGGTTGCAGCTAATGCTTTTATTCTACCCAACTTGGTTGCATCTTTATAGTAGCGAACCTTATTGAGATTCGGAAAATCGAAAATGTCAGATTGGCTGTAGCTTGTCAGGCTATCATTTAGTTGTACGATTCCTCCCTTTTTGAATTTCTGTTTAGGCTTTTGAGCCAGGGACGAAACGTGAACCAACAACCAAAAGGCTGTTAATAAGATCAAAAAGTAGGTTTTCACAGAACCTTTGTTTGGTAAAAAATTCACGCCAGATGGATAAAGTTGATACAATTTTACTTCTTTTACAACTCTCTTGGCATTACTATTGTCCTTTAGGCGAACCTGGTATACAACCATCGCTGATACGAAACGCGTGTCAGTTTGGCACCTTATAAACGAAAGCATGTTCAAATCATTACCTATACAACTCGTTCAGGAAGATTCAGATGATCTTATTCAACTGATTAATCCCGAACAGGAATCTGATCTGAAGCCGGAAGATTTACCGGAAGAACTCTCGATTCTTCCTATAAAAAATACAGTACTCTTTCCGGGAGTTGTTATTCCTATAACGGTAGGAAGACAAAAATCTATCAAGCTTGTAAAGAAAGCTTATCAGGGAAATCGAATCATTGGCGTAATCGCTCAAAAGAATTCACAGGCTGAAGAGCCTACTATAGAAGAATTATACCGCACCGGTACCGTAGCAAAAATTATCAAGATGCTCGTGTTGCCCGATGGTAACACTACGATTATCATTCAGGGTAAAAATCGGTTTACCATAAAAGAATTCGTTCAGGAAGAACCGTTCCTCACAGCACGCATTCAGCTGCAACCCGAACCGGCTTTGAATGTTAATGGTAAAGAAGCCAAAGCATTGGTGTAGTCGCTGAAAGATGCAGCTTCAAAAATTCTAAAGCTCAATCCCGAACTTCCGCAGGAAGCACAGGTAGCACTGGACAATATATCCAGCATGTCGTTCCTGGTACATTTCCTTTCTTCAAACCTCAATGCAGAAGTAGGCGAGAAACAAAAGATACTTGAGACACAGAATATAATTGAACGCGGTACACTCTTGCTTCAGTTTATGCTGAAGGATGTACAGATGCTCGAGATCAAACACGAGATCCAGAAGAAAGTACATACTGATATCGATCAGCAGCAACGCGACTACTTCCTGCGTCAGCAGATAAAAGTATTGCAGGATGAACTGGGTTACGATGGTCCGGATAAAGAAGTAGAAAAATTCCGGAAGCGTGCTGAAGGTAAAAAATGGTCGAAGCAGGCAGCGGATCATTTCAACCGTGAGCTTGATAAACTTTTGCGCATCAACCCGATGGCAGCCGAATATCCGGTAGCGATGAACTACGTGGAGTTTATGCTCGACCTTCCGTGGGAAGATTATACGATAGATGATTTCGATCTGAAACGCGCCAGAAAAATACTGGATCAGGATCACTTTGGTCTTGAAAAAGTAAAGACGCGTATACTCGAATATCTTGCTGTACTAAAGCTGAAGCAGGATATGAAGGGACCTATACTTTGCTTGTATGGTCCTCCCGGTGTAGGTAAAACTTCATTGGGTCGTTCTATAGCAAAAGCCTTGCAGCGTAAATATGTGCGCATGTCGTTAGGTGGCGTGCATGATGAAGCTGAAATCCGCGGACACCGAAAAACCTATGTAGGTGCTATGCCGGGTAAGATCTTGCAGAACATCAAGAAGTCTCAATCATCCAACCCGGTATTTATACTCGATGAGATCGATAAAGTAAAATCAGATTTTCGTGGCGACCCATCGTCTGCATTACTCGAAGTACTAGACCCGGAGCAGAACAATGCTTTTGGCGATAACTACCTCGAAGTAGATTACGACTTATCAAAAGTACTTTTCATCGCTACAGCCAACTCGCTTGATACGATACATCCTGCTTTGCGCGATCGTATGGAAATCATCGAAGTAACGGGCTATACACTCGAAGAGAAAGTTGAGATTGCCATCAAACACCTTATACCGAAGCAACTGAAAGAACACGGCTTGAAAACTTCGGATGTTAAGTTTTCGAAAGATGCTGTTATTAAGACAGTCAATGCCTATACCCGTGAATCAGGTGTTCGTAACCTCGAGCGGAAGATTGGTACGTTGGTGCGCAATGTTGCCAAGTCTGTAGCCATGGAAGAACCGTACGACAAGGTGATATCTGAAGAGACTGTTCGTAAAGTTTTAGGTGCCGAAATATTTGACGAAGAGTTATACCAGGGGAATGATATAGCAGGCGTAGTAACGGGTTTAGCCTGGACACAGGTAGGAGGAGAGATACTCTTTGTTGAATCAAGTTTGAGTCGCGGTAAAGGTGTACTCACTATATCCGGACAACTTGGTGATGTGATGAAAGAATCAGCGATGGCAGCGCTTTCATATCTCAAATCCAATGCTGAAGCGTTAGATATAGATCATCGTTTATTTCAACAGTACGATCTGCATATACACGTTCCGGCCGGAGCTGTTCCGAAAGACGGACCCTCTGCCGGTATTACGATGTTTACTTCACTCGCATCAATCTTTACACAACGCAAGGTTCGCGCGAAGCTTGCCATGACGGGCGAGATCACACTGCGTGGTAAAGTACTGCCGGTAGGAGGTATCAAAGAAAAAATACTGGCTGCCAAGCGCAGTGGTATAAAAGAACTCATCCTCAGCGCCAAGAACAAGCGTGACATCGATGAAATCGAGAAGCACTATCTCAAAGGACTTACCTTCCACTATGTAGATACCGTGGACGATGTACTGAAGATCGCCCTCATGAAAGAGAAGATAAAGGAACCGATGAAGTTCATCTTCGCCGATCAGAAAACAATCAGTCAGAATTGATCTTTCTTCCTATAGCATACCGACATTGCATCGCGAGGCTGACCGGCCGCGGTGCAATGTTGAGCGCTTTTATTTTCCTTGTAAACAGCCCGCATACTTACGAGGGCATGGCTTGAGATAAGAAGGTTTAAAAATGCCAGCATGTTTTACGATATTGCAGTTTAACTCTATTTTGTGAAGCAGATACTGCCGGCAATACTGGTTCTCTCATCTCTGGTTTCGTTTGCCCAAACAGGCGGACAGAAGTCTTTTGAGTTTTTGAACGTTGCCAATAATGCGAGGCTTGCTGCAATAGGTGGTGTCAATACATCGCTGACCGATCGTGATGTAAATTTTTTTTACTCCAACCCTTCGCTGATTTCTGATTCGTTAGCAGGCTTTGCTTCCGCTACATACCAGTTCTACGTGGCAGACGTTGGGCAATCAACCGTTTCATACGCACATAAGTTTAAAAATATAGGTACACTGCTTTTTGGTGTGCAACATCTGAGCTACGGAACCATGCAGGGTTACGATGCATCGGGAATGGAGATCGGTACATTTAAGTCTGGCGAAACAGCTATCGTGATTGGTAAAAGTCACCAGGTTTCTAATTTCAGAGTCGGGGCGAATGTGAAGATGATCTTCTCCAACATTGCCGGGTATCGTGCCAGTGCTGCTGCTATAGATTTTGGCGGGGTGTTTGTACATCCTCATCACGACTGGCGTATAGGGCTGGCAGTAAAAAATATGGGAATAGTTTTTTCTGAATACTCGGAGTCGAGCAATTCAGAGCTCCCGTTCGATGTGCAGTTGGGAACGACATTCAAGCCTGAACACATGCCGTTACGGTTTTCAATTACAGCGTATAACCTGGCGCGAAAGAGTGTTACGTACTACGATGCTGCCAGCGGACAAGACGAACCGGGAGGATTGGATAAGGTACTGAGGCGCATTAACTTTGGCGCTGAAATTTTAATACATCGCAATGTAAATATACTGGCAGGCTATAATTACCTCACACACCAGGAATTGAAACTGGAAAATGGAGGAGGAGGTGCCGGGTTGTCATTCGGCTTTTCGGCACGCATCCGTTCGTTTGAATTCGTCTTCAGCAGAAGCGGATATGTAGCGGGTAAAGCCGGGTATGGATTAACATTGTCATCGAATATAAATCGAGTGTTGAGAAGAGTATAAAAATTATGATGGACGAAAAATATTTAACACCGAAACAGATTGTTGAGGAACTTGATAAATACATTATAGGACAGAAGGAAGCTAAACGTAATGTGGCGATCGCACTGCGTAACCGCTGGAGAAGAATGAACACGAAAGCGGAGATACAGGGAGAGATTGTACCAAACAATATACTCATGATCGGTGCTACCGGTGTTGGTAAAACCGAGATTGCCCGCAGACTCGCCAAGCTTGCTGATGCTCCTTTTGTGAAAGTAGAAGCTTCTAAATTTACCGAAGTAGGATATGTAGGCCGCGATGTGG
>CAMLLI010000353.1 GCA_946480685.1 uncultured Flammeovirgaceae bacterium
ATCGGTAGAGTTAATCTTATCGTAGTGATAAGCCTGTGTACCCCACACGAGGTTCATCTTGGTAAGCAATGCTTTGTTTGATGTAAACACGAAGATGTTTGCGTTAGGTCTGTAAGCTGAAGACTGGAACGCGGTGTAACCAGACTGCGTCATACCTACGATTGCCTTTGCACCTACATCTTTAGCCAATTTACAAGCAGCCAATACAAAGTTATCGTGGATATAGGTTGGCGAATTTTTATTTACATCGCGGAAACGGTAGTATATATTCGGGCTCTTCTCTACAGAGGCAACCGTGCGAACCATACTGCGAATTACTTCGATCGGATATTTACCGGCAGCAGTTTCTGCAGAAAGCATCACGGCATCAGCACCATCCATTACCGCGTTGGCAACGTCATTGGTCTCTGCACGTGTAGGACGCGGGTTCTCAATCATACTTTCCATCATCTGCGTTGCAACGATAACCGGCTTGCCTGCGCGATTACATTTTTCAACGAGCATCTTCTGTACCATCGGTACTTCTTCCAGCCAGATCTCAACACCCAGGTCACCACGGGCAACCATCACAGCATCTGTTAATGCAATGATCTCATCGATGTTGCTCAGAGCTTCAGGCTTTTCAATTTTTGCTACGATGCGAGCATTTGATTTTTTCTCATCAATGATCGTACGGAGTGATTCTATATCAGAAGCTTTACGCACAAACGAAAGCGCGATCCAGTCAACATCATTTTCGATACCGAAATACAGGTCAGCTAAATCTTTCTCAGTTAATGATGGTGCCGAAACTTTTGTGAAAGGAAGGTTTATACCTTTTCTTGATTTCAACGGACCGCCATATACTACTTCTGTTACAACATCTATATCACGTACTTCTTTTACTTTCAATTCAATTTTACCATCATCCACGAGAATGGTATCACCGGCTTTAACATCTTTCGGTAGATTTTTATAGGATGTGCTGGCGATTTCGCGATTACCGATCAGGTCGCGTGTTGTGATGATAAGTTCTTGTCCACGTTCAATAACGATACCCGGCTCCATTTCATCCACTCTGATTTTCGGACCCTGCAAATCCTGGAGAAGCGATACCGTTGTTCCCATTTCAGCGTTTAGTTCGCGAACGAAGTTAATAACCTTCAGGTGGTCTTCGTGTTTACCATGAGAGAAGTTAAGGCGAAAAACATCTACTCCTTCTTTGATCAATGCGCGAAGCATTTCTTTTGAATTTGAAGCAGGCCCTACGGTGGCAACAATTTTAGTCTTGTTGTACGATACTTTTTCTAGCATAAAGGTTTAAGATATTTCGTGTGGATGGTTAATATGAAATAAATCAGTGTGCATCGGAAGAAATCAGAAAATAAAATTTGATTTAGATTTGAGACCGTCCAAAGGTATGAAGGTCACAAACTGAACAGAAGATATCGACTTGATCAACTCCAGCAACTGCGGATGGGTATACTGATCTTTCATAGCCGCCAAAATTATAAAATCGAAATGAGGAAATTCAGGGATTAGGAAATACTTTCCGGGGTCAGGTTCAGAAGGTTTGTTTTTGAATAGTTTCAATCGATTGAGTTGAGTCTCAAAAGAATAGAAAGAAAAGTACTTTTCTTCATTATTTTTGAATCCGACCGCCAAATCGGGCTGTTTTACGAGTTGTATGTGCAGTGCCTGGTTAAGTTCCCAGGCAAGCTTATAACCCCGTGCTGTCGAGGTGAGTCCCAACAGTTCAAAGTCGTATTCATAATCAATGACAAGCTTGGTTTTCTTCATTTTTCAAATCAAAACACTCCTTAATGTGACGAAGAGCCGTTTCAAAAAAGTTTGATAATATTCACGTAAATCTCTTTCTTTGCAACTGATTTTTAAATCATAAACCTTAAAAACATGTCTGAAATTGCACAAAAAGTAAAGCAGATCATCATCGAAAAACTTGGTGTTGAAGAATCTGAAGTTACTCCTGAGGCTAGCTTCACCAACGACCTTGGAGCTGACTCACTTGACACCGTAGAACTTATTATGGAGTTCGAAAAGGAATTCAATATTTCTATCCCAGACGACCAGGCTGAAAATATCTCCACCGTTGGCCAGGCCATCTCTTACTTGGAGCAAAACGTAAAGAAATAATTGACCACTGCCTTTATACAACCACACCCCATAGATCATGATATTGAAGCGAGTAGTCGTTACAGGACTTGGTGCACTCACACCCATCGGCAATACGTTACCAGCGTTTTGGGATGGATTGAAGAATGGTAAAAGTGGAGCAGCTCCCATAACACGCTTTGATTCAACGCTCTTTAAAACAAAGTTTGCCTGCGAAGTGAAGAACTTCGACATCGGTAACTTTATGGATCGAAAGGAAGCGCGTAAGATGGACCCGTTCGCGCAGTATGCTATGGTGGCTGTGGATGAGGCTATAAAAGATGCAAACCTCCCGCTAACTGAACTCAACCCGAATCGCGTTGGTGTGATTTGGGGGTCAGGTATCGGGGGGTTGTTAACTTTCCAGGAAGAAGTTAAGGTATATGCCAAAGGCGATGGAACTCCAAGATTCAATCCTTTCTTTATTCCTAAAATGATTCCCGACCTCAGTGCAGGTCACATCTCTATCAAGTATGGTTTCCGCGGGCCGAACTATGTAACCGTTTCTGCCTGTGCTTCTTCTACCAATGCTCTTTATGATGCCTTTACCTTTTTACGTTTAGGTAAAGCTGATATTATCGTATCGGGTGGTTCGGAAGCTGCTGTATGCGAAGCAGGTGTTGGTGGATTCAATTCCTTAAAAGCTCTTTCAGAGCGTAACGATTCTCCGGAGACAGCATCACGTCCGTATGACAAAAGCCGCGATGGTTTTGTGTTGGGTGAAGGTGCCGGTGCACTGATACTCGAAGAGTACGAGCATGCTAAAAAACGTGGCGCCAAAATCTATGCGGAAGTAATCGGTGGCGGTATGTCATCCGATGCTTACCACATCACCGCTCCACATCCGGAAGGTGCCGGTATCATTCAGGTAATGTATAACGCATTGGAAGATGCAGAGATCAAACCTGAAGATATAGACTATATCAACACGCACGGAACATCTACTCCGCTTGGAGATATAGGCGAGATTCGCGCCATTCAAAAAGTATTTGGTGAGCATGCTTATAAAATGAATATCAGCTCTACCAAATCCATGACAGGTCACTTACTTGGTGCTGCCGGTGCTATTGAAAGTATAGCCTGTATCATGGCGATCAATGATTCAATCGTCCCTCCTACCATCAATCACTTTGAAGACGATCCTGATCTTGATCCTAAATTGAACATGACCTTTAACAAAGCGCAGGAACGTAGCATCAACATTGCGTTGAGCAATACATTCGGCTTTGGTGGTCATAATTTCTCTGTGATCTTCAAGAAGATCTAGTCCTATTCAATCCTGCTGATAACCTGCCTCCGCTATAGTTTACTATAGCTATAGGGTATTGCTATGCGCTGCTATATCCGCGTATATGGGTAGAGTTGTGACGGCACCACACTGTCATGATAATCGTTTAAACAATAATCTTAGATAACACGACCGGTAGCAGGATATTAATACCAATAATCTTATTAAATTAGCATCCGACTATAAAATGAACTGATATACAACTTGGTCTGGAAAATCCTTAAGCTTCCGAAAGGAAAATCGAAGAATGATGAGAAGCTGATCACGGCTATAAAGAATATTGCCGGCCTTACACCTTCCAATCTTGAACTATACCGTTTGGCAACAGTTCACAGTTCTATTGCCAAAGAAAACGGTCAGGGTTTTAAAGAGTCGAATGAGCGCCTGGAATATCTCGGTGATGCCATCCTGGGTGCAGCGGTAGCGGATTATCTTTTCAAAAAATTTCCATTTAAGTCAGAAGGCTTCCTTACCGAAATGCGGTCGCGCATAGTAAACCGCGAAACACTAAACCTTCTCGCACGCAAAATTGGTGTCGGTAACATCGTTCAATACGATCAGAAGAACGCTCATCTGCAACAAGTTATACTCGGTAATACGCTCGAAGCCATTGTAGGTGCTATCTACCTCGACAAAGGATACCTGCGCACCAAGAAATTTGTTATCGATAAACTCATCGGTCCTAATTACGATCTCGATGAACTCGTAAACTCCAACTCCAACTACAAGAGCCGGATCATTGAGTGGGCGCAACGCGAAGGTAAAGAAGTCCGCTTTGAAATATTGAACGTTAAAAAAGGCAAGAACCACAAAGAATTTACTGCGCAGGTGATGGTTGACAATGAAGCCAAAGGAACAGGCTATGGCAACAGCAAGAAAAAAGCAGAGCAGGACGCAGCCTTGAAAACGTGTGAGATGCTAAATCTCCTCTCCTGACCAAAAACATTTCATCTTTCTTCCGGTAAAGTCACTAAAAGCTCTTCAGCAAGGTGACAAATTAATCTCCATATTTGTTGAATGTATACCGATATAAGGCAGGCATAGTCTTATATGTTATACGTATATAGTATCGATAACTTTATTAACAGAAGTTGTTCGGTTAACCGTAATTCATCTGAGATTTTAATACGCATATCCGCCATGATAAAAATTGGAGGCGCCACCGTAAACCAGATTCCGTTCGATTGGAATAACAACACCCGAAATATACTCGAGGCTATTGAAGAAGCGCGCAGGCAGCAGATCAGGATACTATGTTTCCCCGAGCTGTGTGTTACCGGCTATGGCTGCGAAGATCTTTTTCTCAGCGACTGGCTGGCCGAACACGCCTGGAAAGAAGTATTGAAGATACGAGCGTATACACAAGACATTACGATATGTATAGGTTTACCGGTGCGCCTAGAAGGTGTAACGTATAACGGTTCGTGCGTAATCAGCAATGGCAAAATTATAGGTATAACATTCAAGCAGAACCTGGCGCGCGATGGCGTGCACTACGAACCGCGCTGGTTCGATCCGTGGGTTCCTTATCGCACAGTAGAGCTTACACTTGGTGATGAAAAGGTTCAGGCCGGAGATCTGATCTATGAAATTGAAGGCGTTAAGTTCGGCTTCGAAATATGTGAAGATGGCTGGCGAAAAAATTATCGGCCCGGCTATCGGTTGATGGAGCGCGGAGTAAATCTGATTATGAACCCAAGCGCCAGTCACTTTGCTATGGGCAAGAGTACACTTCGTGAAAGAGAAGTTGTGCTCGATGGTTCGGTCTCGTTTAACTGTGTATACTTGTTTACAAATTTACTCGGCAACGAAGCAGGCAAAATGATATACGATGGCGATATCATTATAGCACAAAAAGGAAAACTGCTCGCAGTTAACAAGCGTCTCTCCTTCCGCAATTATACTATACTGGCTTGTTCGATAGATTTCAAAAATCCGGAGCAAAGCGAAGTTATACCCTCTGCTGATATCAAAGATAAAAACGAAGAGCTCACACAAGCGGTTGCTCTTGCGCTATACGATTATGCGCGAAAGAGTAAAGCAAAAGGTTTTGTGCT
>CAMLLI010000354.1 GCA_946480685.1 uncultured Flammeovirgaceae bacterium
AAATTAGTTCTCCCTGCTGAAGACGTTGCTTGTCAATAAACCAACCGAGGAGATAAAGCTGTTGAGTGTTTTGTTGTAAAGCAATAAGTAGATCACAGGTATTTTAAAATCCCTTCACATCTGCTTCATATCTATGCTACAGAATTTTTCGTCAGAAAATCCGGTTCGTAAAAGCTCCGTTCGTATTGTGCTGATGCTCGGTTTGCTGGTAGGTACATTAGACATTACCGGTGCCATCATCAACTATGTAATTGCTACGGGAAAAAATCCCATCGCTATCTTCCGGTATATAGCCAGTGCTTTATTTGATACCTCGATGCCTGCGTTATTCCTGGCGGTGATGGGATTGATCATGCACTATTGCATTGCTCTCGGCTGGACGGTGTTATTCTTTTTTATATACCCGCGCCTTCGTTTTCTTCGTCAAAGTCAGGTTGCAACGGGGATGCTATACGGCATTTTCATCTGGATCATGATGACCCTGGTGTTTCTTCCGCTTACCAGGATTCCACCGCTGCCCGTACGCCCCATGCAGGCTGCGATTGGTATTGGTATTCTGATTGTCGCCATTGGTTTACCGCTGTCATTCTTCACGCACCATTATTATTTCAGTAAATCAAACGCATACCGTCAGCAGGTCTGACGTATAAGCATTTCCTCTTCATGCATTACCGGTTTATGTGATTTCAAAATTCGCATAAACCATTACCTTCGCGGGTAGATTTACAGACGCATAGAAATATAGTCTGGACGTTTACTTTACCCGAAGCCTTATCATGTTTACACAGTTGCGCGTTTTCCTGACGTATCTTCCAAAAGCTATCTGGCTCTATGCTCCCGGATTGATATCCGTTATGGCTGCCTACTTCCTGCTCATGAAATTACCGCAGGGACAAGATCTTATCATTCAACTTGGTGAATACCCGGGACCTTTTGTCTTTTCAACGATCGGGGTACTGGTTTGGTCTTTCTTTGTGTGGTATAGCTCAAAGCTTGTGAGCTATATGAAAGTAAACAAAGGCGTTACTATACCGGCTACATTTTACCGGCATGTGCCGCGCCTGTTAGGTTACAACGCACTGGTTATGCTGCAGATGGGTATACTCGCGTTGCCAACCATGCTCGATCTTTCGGCAGGTTATATTCTTTGCTTCATGCTGCTGCATAATGCGCTATACTTTCTACTAAGTCACTTCTGGACGGAAGGATATACGTACCCGGTAACGAGGTGGCTGATTATACTTACCGTGTTGGGAAAGATCGTGCTGATGCTCTGGCTATGCTGGGAGCATCGTAACGTTGAACCGTTTTTAAGACATCAGTTTTACCTGCCGATCATCGGCCTCGGACTTTTTCTGTTGCAGATACTGCTGGTGCGTTTTTATATACTTCGAAGAAGGTATATCAATGAGAAAGAAAAGAATGACCGCATTGATGAGCAGGATTGTGATTACGTTCGGTTCATGGGACGCGAAGTATTGAAAGTGCCGAAATCATCACACCGGGTCGAACAGCTATACTTCACAACCTTTAATATAGTCGCGTTGATTGGCGGTCTTGTTTTTACCAGTACTATATTTTTCATCGGTGTAGCAGATCGTATAGGACCACTTGCCTTTGCATTACTCACGTTTGGTGTGCTGGTGGGATTGGCAAACCTCGTGGGCTATCAATCGGTGAGGCGAAATTTTAACTTTCATTTTCTCATTGTACTCTGGATCATCATCATTGGCTGGTTCGATTTTGCTGAGCTATACCGCGTGCGCCTCGTGAAAGCAGGTTCTGAAAATATATATGGCAAACGCCCTGATCTTAAAACCTATTTCGACCGCTGGATAAAAGATCGTCAGACAGATATAGCACAGTCAACTGAATTTCCGGTATATATTATTCTGTCCGATGGAGGTGCATCGCGATCAGGCTACTGGGTAGCGTCTGTATTGGCTTCGTGGGAAGATCTTCCGGGAAGAGATACGACACAGGTTTTTTCGAATCACTTGCTTTGTTTATCTGGCACATCGGGTGGGAGTGTAGGCAACGTTACATTTTATACACTGTTGAAAAACAAACAGGATAATCCTGAACTGAAACTTACCAGGCGTGCACAGGAATTTTTAAGCACCGATTTTCTTACCTATTGTATAGCACATTACTTTGGCTCTGACCTGATGCGACATGTAGTGCCCATACATTTTACAGATCGTGCTGCTGCGTTGGAAAAAGTAATGGAGCATGCTTCCGAGTCGTGTCTCGACAGTGCTTTTGAAAAAACGGTAAGCGAAGTAATTGATGTGTCGGGTAAATTGCCGATTCTGTTTTTGAATACAACCGAAGTACAAGGCGGTAGCCCGGCCGTTGTAAGCTCCGTGCAACTGGCAAGTTTCAGCAATCGTATGGATGTACTAACGGAAATAGATTCTACCGGTAAAGATGGTTACGGAGACATCCGGTTGAGTACGGCCACGATATTGAGTGCGCGCTTCCCCTATATTTCACCGGCAGGAAGTATACGTAATTATTATTTTGTGGATGGCGGATACTTTGATAATTCAGGCGCAGGTGTGGTACACGAAATGCTGCAGGAGCTTCAACGTATAATGGACGAAGACTCGGTTAATAAACCACTCTATGATAAACTGAAATTTCATTTGGTACACGTTACCAATACACCGTTGGATTCCGCTGAGCTGAAAACAATTCATCCACTTACCAATGATATTGGTGCTCCTTTGCTTACGGTGCTCAACACCTATAGCTCGCAGACAACTGTAAATGATCAACGCCTCATCAATTACTTCCGCGAACGCGATAATATGGTGATCGATCCCGATATAAATCTGTATAAAGACTATAAAGGCAACGGTATAAAACGCGATAGCGTTCACTACCCAATGAACTGGGTTATCTCCGATTACAATCTTCAGCGTATGAATAAACGACTCCGCCAGGAGTTTAGCGGAAGGTAACTATATAAAAAGTGCAATTTCCTCCGAAAGGAAAGATCGTTTTTGGAAGATCTTTGACGTCCCCAGTGCTCCTATACTATAGCTGACGGTACAAATCCCATACACGCTACGCGTTACCATCTAACCTGTAGAGGGTATATAGGTGTCACTGGGGGAGGGTATTCTTATGAAGAGTAAGGCAAAATCTTTGTTTTCGTTGCGGAGCGATTGAATATTTGCGGCTGAAAAATCAAACCTGCCGAAAGCAATCGTAAGCTTATGAAATATCTTTACTCCCTTTTACTTATACAAGTACTTTTTTTTGCCGGTACATCGGCCTATGCACAAAGCGGTAAAATTAAAGGTACCGTAAAAGATGCACAAGGTCAGGTGTTGCCTGGCGCCACTATATTGGTGGAAGATAACCGTACCGGTACATCATCCGATGCATCTGGAAATTTTGAAATGACGATCAAACCGGGCCAATACAGACTTGCTGTGAGTATGGTCGGCTTTGAGACTATATACCGCGATGTTACCGTTGCAGAAGGTGAAGTAACGGTTGTTGATGCTCCGCTCACAGAAAGTAAAAATGTATTACAGCAGGTTGAGATCATTGGAAGAAAAGAGCAATCATATAAGAATACTTCTTCTTTTGTAGGCTCGAAGACTGAATTGAATTCGAAAGATCTTCCACAGTCCGTGTCGTTTGTTACCAAAGAGCTTATCAGCGATCAGGGACAGATGCGTGTAGGCGAAGTGGTAAAGAACATGAGCGGTGTAAACCAGTTCACTTTCTATGACGATATCACCATTCGTGGTTTCCGCATCAATGGTCAGAGTAATACACAACTTCTGAATGGACTTCGAACTTCATCAGGTTTCTGGAAACAGCCGTTGGCAAATTATCTTGAGCGTGTAGAAGTATTGAAAGGTCCTTCATCCGCGCTTTTTGGAAATGCTTCTCCGGGCGGAGTGTTGAATCGTGTTACTAAAAAGCCGTTGGACTATAACCGTAAGTCGCTTGATTTTTCATTCGGTAGCTTCAACACGTTCCGTGCTCTGGCTGACTTCACAGGTCCGATGAACACCGAACGTACCTTGCTATATCGTCTGAATATTGGCTACGAAGATGCAAACTCATTCCGCGACTTACAGTTTGATAAGAACCTGGTAATTGCTCCGTCAATATCATTTTTACCAACCGATAAGACACGCCTGAATTTTGATATCATCTACAATCAATCCAACAGCAGGCTTGATCGCGGGCAAGCCGTGAATACCAACGATCTATACTCAACGCCTACATCGCGCGCACTGAGTTCAGCGAACGATTACCTGAATGAAAATACCTATAACATTTCCGCTTCGCTCAATCATTATTTTACGGAGAAGTTATCGGTTACACTGGCCTATCTGAAGACGGGTTATAATGAAGACCTGCTGGAGCATCGCAGTGCCAACGGTTATGCGGTACGAGGCGACAGCTCAATTATTGAAGACAAAGTGGCGATGCAGGTTTTTCAACGCAAACGCAGACGCTATATCGACAACGTATCTGTATTCTTCAACTATGCCGCTACAACGGGTGCCCTGGAGCACAAACTGCTGGTTGGATATGACTATTCACAAGATCAGGTTCCTACGGGTGGATCACAGTTAACGGCAAGCGGCTATCGCAATGCAGCCAACACCGGATATATAGCTACGTACGATCCGAAGAAAAAAGCAAATTACCTGTTGGATAAAGATGGTAACCCGGTGCCGAATGCCGCGCATTTCAACCTGGCTGACCCGATCGGTTCGCAGCTGCTGAAAGACATCAGCAAGTATTTTTTTGCTCCGCGATCATTCGATCCTACATTCTATGAACTTCATGGTATATATGCACAGGACCTTATCAAGCTGGGTAAATTTCAGGCGTTGTTAGGCTTCCGTTATGAGAAGTATATAGATAAGGAAAACTACCTGAAGGCTACCGAGAAGAAAGTAAGACAGGAAGCGTTCCTGCCGCGTGTGGGCTTGGTATACGAGCTACTTCCACAGATTAACCTGTATGGAACGTATGTAGAAGGGTATAATCCTCAAACAGCTTCTTCGATTTCGAATCCGAATGCCGGTGGTCCGTTTGATCCGCTGATGAGCAACATGTTTGAAGCCGGAGCGAAGAGCGAGTGGTTCAATAAGCAACTGGCTGTAACCGTTGGTGTATACCGCATCGAACAGAAGAATACATTATATAATGCAAGCGATGCAACCAACCCGGACCTGTTGAGACAAGTTGGTAAAGAATTATCACAAGGTATTGAGTTTGACGCGGTAGGACATATAACACCACACTGGAGTATATTGGCAACTTACTCTCGTAACGAAGCACATATTACAGACAGCCCGGTAGAAGCAGAGATTGGTCGCCAAAAACCAAATGCTCCTAAAAATACAGCGAGCATCTGGACACGCTATTCCATTTCACACGGTGCATTTGAAGGACTGGGCTTTGGTCTCGGTTCCAACTATGTTGACGAGCGTATATTGAGTATCAATGCGCA
>CAMLLI010000355.1 GCA_946480685.1 uncultured Flammeovirgaceae bacterium
CTTCCGGCTGCAATCCAGCAAAGGCACGCTTTCTCACCGTAGTATTTACCAGGTTTACAGCATCGCCAGTCTGTCCTAATTCATTCATACATTCTGCCTTGCACAAGAGTATATCTGCGAGACGCAGGTAGTAGATCAAACCACCCGAGTACCAGAAATTCTGAAGACCTTGTGTTCGTATATCTTCAAACTTTCTTGTATGAGGTTCCAACTCATCGGTCTGTCCTGTCCAGGTGATCTGGGGTTGTCTTCCATCCGGCAAGGTAAAGTCATAGCGTATACTGGCAGTCTTGCGCGTATCGCCATCTTCCCATATACCACCATCAGCTTTATTCTTATAGTAATATTCGGTTGGAAGTGCCAGATCATAGCCACCGAAGTATGTATTACCGTCCAGATCTGCAACGGCACGAGAGCCTGCATGGTGCTGCGCCATGTTGTTATCCGGCCACATGTTTACAAACTGGAAAGCATATATAGACTCGGTCGAGTTCTGATTAAGAGTAGTTGTAAAAAGGTCTCCGTAGTTATTCAACAAACTATACTGCGGTATCGCCATATCGAAATACTCGATGGCCTTTGCATAGTTACGAAAACCCGATTCTTCCGGAGCATACATATATACTTTACCAAGCAATGCCTGTGCTGCACCTTTTGTCGGAATCTTCTTATCGGTTTGCGTAGTCGGCAGATACGCCACCGCCAGCTCGAGGTCTTTGATAATAAATTCAAATACGTCTGCTACAGGTTGTCTCGCTTCCTGCATGTTGTCCTGATCAACAATTGGTATAGGTCCCCAAAGCATGGCAAGTTCGAAGTTCAACGTAGCGCGAATAAATGCTGCCTGTGCTTTCAGCTCGTTGGAGCTTGCATACTTCACGGCTTTCGCGGCAGCGGTAATTACCGGCCAGCGCTTGTTCCATTGTTCAGCCAGCGATGAATTGGTGGAGTTTAGTGCTCCATCGTATTTGTCCAAAGCAGCTTGTACACTGTTTTCATGTACCTGTTGTCCGCCTTGTTTAGCTTCATCTGTACCGAGGGTAAACATAAAGCCACCCCGATCCTGTTTGGTGTTACGCCATTGCGTATATAAACCAGACACCAGCAGACGAATATTATCTTCATCACCAAAAACTTCTTCCTCTGTCAATTGCGTCTGAGGTTCTTCCACCAGAAAATCTGAACAGGATGATACCGCCAGCAATCCCAAAAGCAGTGTAGTATATAGCGTTATTTTTCTCATTGCTTTAATTTTTTGTTTGATAACCGGCACAGACTATATTTTCAGCTATACCGGTCGAATTGATTTTAGAAGCCCAGGTTAAGACCGAGTACAAACATTCTGGCAGTTGGATACCAGTCACCGTTTTCCGGATCGTAACCTTTATACTTCGTCCAGGTGGTAAGATTATTTCCTGTAGTATATACTCTCAGGTTCGTGATACCAACGCGGTTGATGATTGTTTTCGGAACATCATACGCGAGGGTAAGTGAAGCGAGTCTCAGGAAAGATGCATCCTGTATACCCCATGATGTTTCACCTGCGCTGTAGCGGATCGAAGCATCGTATGTAGCACGTGGTATATTGGTGTTGGTATGCTCGGGTGTCCAGCGATCAAGCATATCTTCATGAGCCGCGCTCATGCCGGTACCACTCATCAATCCTTCGTAGTAACCGCTGATAGCCTTTGCACCATACGAATATGTAAACACAGCGTTCAGCGAAAGTCCTTTCCATGATACCTGTGACGTAAACCCGCCATAGAATTTAGGATCTTTCTTACCGATGATCACTTTATCATTCTGATCGATCACACCATGTCCTTCTTCACCTTCTGCCTGCTGATCTTTCGGAAGTATATCACCAGGTCGCAATGTCTTACCAGACAAATCAAGGCTGTTCACATATTCCATATCACTCTCCTGGATGATGCGATCGAACTCCAGCATATAGATGGTGTTCAAGGATTGTCCCAGGAAGAAATTACCTTCGCGCTGAATGTCTGTCCCGGTGAAACCTCCGTAGTTATAGATTGCGTCTACGTTGCCGTATAGTTTGGTAATTTTGTTTTTATCTTTTGAAAGATTCGCTGTCACATTCCATTTCCAATCCTGTGCATCTACAACCAGTGCGTTTACCGAGAACTCCAGACCTTTGTTGGTCATCTCACCTATATTTTCAATAGCCTGGCTATAGCCTGTGAGCGGAGACAGTGAACGCCTCATAAGCAGATTCGAGTTGTTGATATTGAAATACTCAGCCGTAAACTGAACGCGGTTTTCAAGTATACCAAGATCTATACCTATATTCAACTGATCCTGTTTCTCCCAGCTAAGGTTCGGTGTACCACGCAGACCAGTTGAGTTCCACGATACATTTCCATTGGAGTATGATGCATTGTACAAGCTATAAAATGAGTAGTCAGGAATATTCTGATTACCTACACTACCATAACCTGCGCGAAGTTTTACAAGATTAAAGAGTTGCTGATCGGCCATGAATTCTTCTGCTGTTATATTCCATCCCAATGCAACGGATGGGAACAATCCCCACTTATGTCCTTCGGCAAAACGTGAGGAACCATCGTAACGTGCTGTTACCGTTGCGAGATATTTACCATCGTACTCATAGTTTACACGACCGAAGAAAGACATCAGCGATGATTGTGTAATGCTTGAGCCCAGACTAAAATTAGCTTTGTCGAAAGCAGCGCCCAGGTTGTTATAGCCGAAATCATCCGTAGGAAAATCGCGCGCTACCAGGTTGGTATATTTAAACTGATTACGACTCATGCTCGTACCAATCAACGCACTTACCAGATGACGATCAAATTGTTTCTCATAGGTAATGGAGTTGTCCCATTGGTAGTTCAGTACATGATCAAGGTTATGCACCGCTCTTCCGCGGAATGAATCACGTATAGCCTGCTGAATACCGCTCGGTGTATATTCATAATACTCCTGGTCAATCAGGTCAATGGTGAAGTTCGTACGAAGCGTAAGATTCTTTACCGGGTTGATGCTGATATAGTTTGAAGTAAAGATTCTGTTCTTGGATCTGTCTTTATCAATCGTCAGGGACTTGAACGGGTTCTCCATATTTACATCCCAGTTATTTCCCCAGGCAAGTTTCAATGAGTCATGGTAGAACGGTAACAATGGGTTTGCACCACTCGCTACACCAAACACTTTACCATCCACCAGATCTTCTTCCGAACGTGTGAACGATGTGTTGGTACCGATCTTCAACCACTTCTTCATATTCTGTTCTGCATTCACGCGACCGGTATAGCGTTTATAGCCGGAGCTCTGCACGAGACCTTCCTGGTCCGCATAGCCAAAGCTTACATAGTAACTTCCCTTATCCGTGCCGCCAGAAAAACTCAGCGAGTGATTCTGCTGAAATGCAGAACGCGTAATTTCATCTACCCAATCATAGCTCTTGCCACTGGCATACGTCTCTGTCTCATAGTCGGCAATGCGGCCACCGGGTTGAGACAGGTAGTTGATGAAGTCCTGGCGTGTAGCCGTTGGGTTGGCATCAAAGAAATCTCTGCCAATGGATGAATCCTCGAAGGCAGCAATTCTCAAATCCAGAATATCTCTTGCACCAAGCGTTGGCGGCCTGTTCGCAAATTCCTGTATACCGAACCAGCCATCGTAAGTCACTTTACCTTCGCCACTCTTTCCTTTTTTAGTTGTAATGATCACCACACCGTTTGCACCGCGTGAACCATACAACGCAGTTGACGATGCATCTTTCAACACATTGATCGATGCTACATCGTTCAGGTTGATCATGTTAAAGTCGCGCTCCATCACAATACCATCCACTACATATATAGGGCTTGCGCCAAACTGCATGGAGTTATTACCACGCACTTTGATCGTTGCATTTCCACCGGGCTCCGGGTTGTTCTGAATAAATACACCGGCAGCACGTCCCTGCAGTGCCTCGTTCACACTTGTTACCGGTCTTTCCGATAGTGTCTTCTCGTTTACCGATACAACGGCACCGGTAAGATCTTTTTCCTTAAGCGATGCTCCCACCACCACAACTTCCTGTAGTGATTGTATATCCGGAGTCATCTGTATATCTATTACCGTACGCGTGTCAATCGTGATCTCTTGCGTAGCATAACCAATGAACGTGATCACCAGCAAACCTCCTTCATGATCAGAAGGTATATTCAGCGAGTAATTTCCATCGGCATCTGTCGTTGTACCAATGGTAGAACCTTTGATGAGTACACTTACACCGGGAAGAGGCGTGTTGGTCTCATCAACGATTTTTCCGGTGAGTATACGATCGGCTGCATTTGCTTCCGGCACAGTTTCCTCCTGCTTGCGAAGCACGATCTGGTTTTCAACGGCTTCAAAAAGAATGCGGTGTGGCCCTAATACTTTTTGAAGCACTTCACCGAGTGCATCGTTGTTTGCTTCTATACTTACTTTCTTGTGAACGGGAATGACTTCCGGGCTATAGATGAACCGGATACCGGCTACTTCTTCCAACTTCGAGAGGAGAACCTGCATTTCCTGGTTCTTTACCTCGATCGAAATTTTCTTTTTCAATGCCTCCTGCCCTTTTGATTCCGTTGCCAGAACCACACCTGTACACGTAACTATAATGAAAATTGGAATGATAGCTACTCTCATAATGAACAAGAATAATGGACGATGGACATGTAGTAATTTTTCCATATATTGGATTGTTTTTTATTAATATTTAGTACTTCGGACTGGTGATGCGCCAACATCATCAGTCTTCTTTTTTCGCAGGGTAGAAATCAATCATTTCATATCACATAGGGATTTTTGTGGTTTAGTTTTTACATCCGTTTCCTGTTATAGACACCTGATCATTTACTATGTCATACTTCACGCCAATGGAGCGACATATAAGATCTACTTTCGTGGTGAAAGATTCATCTGTAAATGATGCAGTAACGGAGCAGCCTTCTATATCGGCCTGCTCAAAATTTATGCGTACACCATACGCTTCCGACAGAAGTGCAAATGCTTTTGATACCGGGGTGCTGTTAAATTTCAAATAGGTATCGGGCACCTGAGACGCTGCTATAGATGACGCATCAAGACGAGTGTGCTGTATTTCTTCCGCGTCCCCTCCTGTATAAATCAACTGTTCATTGCGGGTAAGGATTGCATTTGGTTCTCCTTCCGGAGCATCGCCTGTTTTTTGCGAACCCGTATATATAGATACCGTTCCTGATTTAACAACGACTTTCACCTGTTCATCCTTTGTATTGGTGGAGATCTCGAAACTGGTACCGAGCACTTTGGCAACTATATTTCCTGCATTGACATAAAAAGGCTTCTTGGGATTTTTCGTTACTTCGAAAAATGCCGTTCCTTCCATATATACATCGCGGGAGTTTCCGGAAAATTCTTTAGGATAACGGATGGTACTGTTTTGAGACAGCAGCACTGAACTTTTATCCGGCAGGTTGATTAACAGCGCATCTTCACTC
>CAMLLI010000356.1 GCA_946480685.1 uncultured Flammeovirgaceae bacterium
GATATACTTTAAAGTAAATTGTTTAGAGTAGTGCCAGTCTTTTTGTCGATACGTCAGTGCCGTCTTCAATAACGATTACGTAAACTCCTCTTGTCCATTTACTGGTGTCAATGGTTTGCTCGTTTTCATTGTCAAAGTCTGTCGAATGCACCAGTTTACCCATGCCATCAAAAATATTAATTGTTGTGTTCAATTTTAATGAACGTAGCGTTACACGCGAAGACGCAGGATTCGGAAACATCTCCAGTATATTTTCGTCCGTGTTCTCAACGGCTGTTACCGTTTCAGAGATCATAAATGGTTCGGAGTATTCCTGGCATTGCCCTTTTGTGATCGAGACAACATAAGAAGCCTCTTCACCATCAAAAGGTATATATGGCTCTGTTGTATACTTGTGATAATATCTGTTCTTATACCATACGTATGATGTTCCTCCTATTTCCCGTGCCCAAATTTTGCCAGCTTTATAGTATAGCCTTGAATCAATAGTGGTTTGCTCTACTTTTACGGTCAGCGCATTGCTTTGGCAGCCGTCAACCGTTTGAGTTACGTAATAACTTGCAGCTTCGGCCGGTATTTGTGCTTCGCTTGTGCTGGATAAAACATCTTTAAGAGCTTCATCTTTATACCACCGTACGTTTTGTCCTGCTGCCCAAAGTGCATGTATACTGGGAGAGTTTTCACAAATGGTATAGGGGTTAGCGTTGTACAAAGAAGGCACCGGAGGTTTTTCAATTATCGTGATTCGTACGCGTTTTGGAATTCCGCGATATCCGTCAACGGTCTGAACAACATATACCGTTTGGGTTTCCTGAGGGTGGAAACTACCGGATGCAATTAACTGCGTGAGACCTTTATCCTTGTACCATTTAATGTCCGTGCCACCTGCTGTAAGTGTAACGGTACGCCCGCACCGGTATATCAATGTATCATTCATCGAAGGAGGGGGAGGCAGGAACGTAAAGGTACCTTCCGCTGAAAAATCGGATGCAGCAAACGAACCATCGATGGCTTGCACACGCCATGTATACAATCCTACTAAAAGATTATTAACCGTAGCTATACCTGTTGACTTTCCTGCGGTGAGACGCAAGCGCTGCCCGGTTGCAGGATCATGATTCCCTTTGGTAACAGCTTTTCCATTTCGGAACAATACAACATCGTATGTGATACCTTCTGGTGATGTGTGATCATCGGAAGGTTCACTCCACGATAAATGTACACCCAGAGAGTCTTGCATACTGCTCAGATTATGAGGAGCAGCGGGTCGTGCATTGGTGATACCTTTGGATGACACGATGGTCTGGTTCAGAAGAATTTTTGCTTTGCGACCGTAGTATGAATAGTCTTTAACGTGATAACCACTGATATATATATCCAGATCACCATCGTTGTCGAAATCAACTATGCCTGCTATGTGCGAACTGAGACGCATCCCCGGCACCTGGTACTGCTGAAATGTATCGCTACCTTTGTTCAGCAATACGCTGATATTGGGAGAGAGCACAGCAATGTCGGTGCGACCATCATGATCAAAATCTGCAGCGAGCGATGACGCGTCTCCGCTTGAGAGGTTCAACGGCAATTCGACAAATTGAAACGAGCCGTTCTGTACGCCTGCATTCCTGAAAATCTTTCCGTTATGATAAGCGCTGGATGATAGCAATATCACATCCGGCCAGCCATCATTGTTATAGTCGGTAACATCAAGCATGTTCTCGTAAGCCGAGAACGTTGTAGCGGTGGCGACAAGTCCTGCCGGTGTGTTCAGGTATAAGCGATATGTGCTGCTTTCTAACTGGATCACGTCTTCATCACCATCCTTATCAAAGTCTGCTACACTTGCTATGATTGGACACTGTTGACACAACAGCGCGTCTACGGAACTATAGTTGCCATTGCCATTATTCTGAAACACTTGTTTTATAGCAGGGTAGGAGCCTGCCTGAGTAGCTACTATATCAAGATCGTTGTCCATATCATAATCGAAATATGATTGGATGGCATATGTTCCGGTGGTAAAAACATTGGTTGACGTGCTAAATGTTTTGTTGCCGTTATTCAGGAATGTTTCCGTTTTATAGCCTGAACTCCAGATATACCCATGCTGGTAAATATCGGGCTTTGCATCAGCGTTCAAATCGGCAAAAGTAATTTGTGCTGTATGGGGAAGGTCTGATGGTGTGATGTCCCGTTTCACCCAGCCACCCGAAGTATTCTCAAATGTAGCACGTGTGATATCTTCCGTGTAACCATTATAGATCATGCCGCCATTCAATATCATGTCCATCCGGCCATCGCCTGTAAAGTCAGCTATATCCATCGAACCAAACAGGTTAGCGATATCGGTGTCCTCTAAAACCCACATGTTTGTATTCCATTCAACGGTATTAGACATCGCTGTTGTCTCTGTATCGGATGACTCGAAGACTCTGTATTCATATAGTGTATTATATTCGAGACTGTCATCGGTATAGGATGTAGTACCAGCCGCGAGCTTAGCTACCGGTTGCCAGTTGCTTCCTATGATTCTTCGCTCTACAACCACACCCGTTTCAGCGAACGGGCTACCGCTCCATGCGAGTTTTATTTTATTCAGGAGGATTCGTTCGACTGTAAGATTCGATGGTCCCTGATAAATTGTGAATTGAGCTTCCTTCGACCATGACGATAAAGCAAAAGAAGCATCGAGGGCCTGCGCATATACTTTGTAAAATCCGACAGGTAAATTGTTAAGTTGCTTGATTGTGTTTTGTCCGGCATTGCCTGGCGCAAGCCGCCTGCGAAAATTACCGGACTCAGTTGTCTCCGAACTTAACCAGACCTTTCCTTTTGAATCAACAACTCGGAGGTTGTATGTGAGTAGTTTCGCTGGTGTATGATCATCGGTTGACGGAGACCATGTAAAGACAGCTTTACCCGAAGTATATATAGCAGACACGGCTCCCGGAGCAGCAGGAGGTAAGTTTACAAGGTTGATACCGACTGATTGATTTTCGTACAGGTAATTCAATCCCTGATGCTGGCCATCGTTTCCAAGTTTTACAATATCAATGTCACCATCATTTTCAAAATCAGTAACGGCTATAGAAGTTCCCCAGTTACGCTCCAGTGTAATATCTGAACTTTTAAATGAACCATTGCCTTTGTTAAGCAGTACTTGCGAGTTATACCCATCGGAGAGTATTAAATCTGTTAATCCGTCCAGGTCGATATCGGCATGTACAAACGAAGGGCTGCTTGAAAGATATGCTACAGGTATAACTTTAGGTTCTTTGAATGTGAAATCTCCTAAACCGAAATATAGGTTCAACCCTTCGTTGCCTAGCACCATTACATCAATGTTTCCATCTCCGGTATAGTCAGCTACTCCGGCCAGGCTTATTACTGGTAAAATGGACGTTCTTCGGGTAAATCCCGATCCGCCTTCATTCATCCATATATCAGTAAAGTTCTTATCTGCTGAAGCCCAGAGTATATCTGTGAAGCTGTCGTTGTTCAGGTCAGCACATTTAAAATACGACAACGTTGAAGTTGAGGTGTTGCTGAACGTAATCTTACTGTCTTCAAAACTACCATTGCCGGTTTGATAAAGTAATTGATACTGATGCGGATTTCCGGGACTGTTTCCTACAACATTTGAGAAGAATAAATCGGGGAGGCCATCATTATTCATATCTTCGACAGCAAGTTGAGTAATGTTGAGATAGGCAGGAGTTTCGAAGGCAGTAACAAATGTGCCGTTGTTGTTGATGAACACGGTAACTTTCTGCCATGAATATTCTTCACCAGTGATAAAGACGATATCAGGATCACCATCATTATCAAGATCACGGGGTTGTGCCATCTCGGTATAGGGTAATTTTAAAGAGGATGCTTTTAGCATTGAACCTGCGCTGGTAAATGATCCGCTTCCATTGTTCTTTAGCAATACGTTATTATCAAAGCTGCCGACACGTCCAACGAATTCAAGATCATAATCACCGTCCATATCGAAATCAGCGGGAAGGCATCTGGCACCAATTATATTCGGATCTGTTATACCAAAAGCACTTTTTACAAACAACGTTGAATGATGAACTACTATGTTGCTTGGAGCAGAGTAAGCTCCATTCTGAACAGCAACAACGTAATATTGCACGCTTTGATTTTCCGGTACTGCAGTATCTTCATAGCAGGTGATGCCGGCATTAACCTGTGCGATTTCTACCGCAGCTACGGATGATGTACCTCTGAAAATGCTAAAGGACGGACTGCCTGCACCGCTATACGACCAACACAATTTTACCCTGCTAAGCTCGCTTGCCTTCAGTGTTAATGCTGAAGGACCTTCGGTGATAGTAAAAGTATTGGCTGAAGAAAAAGCTGATGACCGGCCGGATGGACTTAATGCTTGTACTCGCCATTCGTAAGAACCAACCGGTAATTTCCGTAAGGTAAGTGTCCCATCGCGCAAGAGCGTATTTGCTGAAAGCATCGGCAATGTACCCGCAGGTGACGTCTCCGATGGTTTATAAATTACTCCGTTTCGTCTTACTTCGATGTTATAGAGAAGACCGGCAACAGCGTTCCATGAAAGTGAAACGTTCTTTTGAATTACCGATGAAAGACTGACAGGAGCAGATGGTGCTGCCTCTGCCGTGGTTCCGATTTTCTCAAAGATGATACTCACCGCACTGGTTGTAGTATATGAATAGCCTTTAAGCTGAACATCAGGGTCTTTGTCTGCATCTATATCGACAATATCCAGACTAAGAAATAAATCAAGTTGTACTTCGTATGACTCCTGCGCAAAAGAGAGTGCTGTAGCATTGCTGGTATTTCGAAGTAATGTCAATGACGTTCGCCCGGCCATCACAAGATCCTGTAAGCCATCGGCATTGAAATCTCCGGTGAGAGCTTTGACAAAGCTTATATTCGGGAATATCTGAGTCGCTGTGAAAGTTACATTACCCGTTTGGGCGAAGCTGTTTTTGAATATAAATCCTCGCTCATATTGGTCTTGAGCAAATATATCTATATCTGCATCACGATCGGCATCAATCAGTGTAACGGTCATTGATTTGAGATTAGGCGTGGGTAACGCTATACCTGTTCTTTCAAAATAACCACTGCCTTCATTCAGATAAATTCGTATTTCCGTACCGTTATACGATTCATAGCCACCGGCAATTATATCGGCGAGTCCGTCACCGTTGAAATCATCCAACATCATATTGGTAAGCATCTCGGGAAGAACAAACTGTGACTCGGTATAGGTGCCTTCATGTTGAAGGAAGATTCTTCTTCCCTGAACTATATCCGGCACCAGGTCACCATCGAGATCGGCCCAGTAAATACTTCCATCGTTAGCATCGGTATACGATACTCCTGTATTCACCAGCGTGAAACTATTGTTATTGTCATTGTAGTTTACGATGACAAGCGAGTATTCCTGAGTTGCAAGCATATCTATAACTCCGTCACCATCATAATCTCTGAATGCAT
>CAMLLI010000357.1 GCA_946480685.1 uncultured Flammeovirgaceae bacterium
GATGAGAATGGTATTGATACGTTTCAGGTTATCAAACAAGGCAGCTATATTATCATAGTGCTCGATCTGTGTAGTCGGATAACTCCTTACCAGACCTAAATGATGACAGAACTCATCACCGAATTTATTCCAGTCGGTGCCCGGGTATGCTACAGCATGCGCGTTGAAGTTACCGGTAGCGCCACCAAATTTACCGGCATGCGGCACAGTGCGCAATTGATTGAGTTGCTTCTCCAGGCGCGCAGCAAACACCATAATCTCTTTACCCAAACGCGTAGGCGATGCAGGTTGTCCGTGCGTAAAGGCCAGCATCGGAATATCTTTCCACTCGATGGCAAGCACATTCAGTTTGCTCAGCAACATCTCAGCAGAGATCAGGTATTCTCGCTCAATAAATTCTTTTAACAACAGCGGTATAGCGGTGTTGTTTATATCCTGAGACGTTAACCCGAAGTGAATAAATTCTTTGAAGTGATCCAGTTTCAGGCGTTCAAATTCTTTCTTGATAAAGTATTCAACCGCTTTTACATCGTGGTTGGTAGTCTTCTCGATCAGCTTGATCTCACCGGCATGGGACTCGTTAAAATTCTTGTAGATCTTTCGCAGATCGTTAAGCATGTGTACCGGGAAGTCTTCAAGCTCGGCAATGGTGGCAGACATGGCGATGAAATATTCGATCTCCACCTGCACACGGTAACGCATTAATCCGAATTCAGAGAAATAAGGGGCCAGAGGCTTAACAGTTTCAAAATACCGGCCGTCAACGGGCGATATAGCGGTGAGTGGATTTAATTGCACGATGTCAGTGTTAAAGCCCAAAATTAATCGCTTATGGCTATACACCCAAATCCTGCCGGCAACGGCTTTACGCTCTGTGTTTTAAACCGTTGTGATACATTTTAGGTGTTTACAGGCAATGACGGCCGCTGAATTGCGTTTGCTGTGTACTTTGATGCACGGTTTACCTTTTTACAGAGAAGATTCCTGACTATTTTTGTGGCCAAGGAATTATATTTTAGAATTATATTTTAACGTTGCCAGGTCCTCTCACAACGACCTGGTGTAACTACATAACTGATTAAGAGAATGGCGTTTAGTTTTTTTAAGAAATCCAAGCAGGAGCCGAAGCAGGAAGAAACCACACACAGCGGACCGCATTATTACGACCTCAAGGTTAAGGCGATCGTCAACGAAACAAAGGATACCATCACAATTGTATTCGAACAGCCTGCCGGAAAAAATATAGGGTATAAATCAGGGCAGTTTTTAACACTGATAGCCAACGTGCAGGGCAAGGAAGTGCGCAGGTCATATTCGTTATGCAGCTCGCCTTTTGTTGACACCGACCTGGCTGTAACAGTAAAGCGCGTAGAGCAGGGATTGATGTCCAACTGGCTGGCGGATAATCTGAAAGAAGGACAGACCCTGAAGGTGATGGAGCCGATGGGACAGTTTACAACCGAGTATGATGTAAAACGTAAACGCCATATCGTTATGTTTTCCGGCGGATCGGGTATAACTCCGATGATCTCCATCATCAAGAGTATACTTTCGCAAGAGCCTGAAAGCATTGTATCATTGATCTATTGCAACCGCGATATCGATAGTATCATCTTCCGCGATGAACTTGATAAATGGCAGACTAAATATGAAGGCCGTCTGCATGTTATACATGTACTCGATAATGCTCCGATGAACTGGCAGGGATACTCCGGTTTGCTGAACCACGAGATGCTTGTAAAATTATTCGAGCGTGTTCCGGACTGGGGCATCGAAAAAACTACATACCTGATGTGCGGACCGGAAGGTATGATGAAGAACGTTGAGACATTGCTTGACGCGCATAAGATTCCAAAAGAGAAAATCTTCAAGGAAAGCTTCGTGCAAGGTATACTTGATAAGAAAGAAGAGAAGCCTGCTGCTGCCGGCGACATTAAAGCGCGCGAAGTAACCATTCGCTACGATGGCCAGGAGTATAAAGTACAGGTAGAACCCAGCAATACTATATTACAAAGCGCACTCGACCAGGGAATTGATCTTCCATACTCTTGTCAGAGTGGTTTGTGTACAGCCTGCCGTGGCAAAGCATTAAGCGGCCAGGTAAAACTCGATGAAGAAGAAGGACTCTCTCAATCTGAACGAGCTGAAGGCTATGTACTCACCTGCGTAGGCCATCCGTTGACGGACGATGTAGTCATTGAGATCGGGTAGAGGGAGATAGCTGCGAGTTTTGGCCACGAGCTGCGAGCGTGGAAGGCTGCAAGCTGCTGGCTTCAGGTTACTGGAAGAAGTCAATGCTGAGTTAAGGGTTCCATATTAAAGATATATATCGTCATTAAAGGCTGCAAGCTACTGGCTTCAAGTCAGATTAAACTACTATAGTGTTTACGTTACTAACAACGATATATACCTATCGTTGCAGTAACCAACAATCAGGAATGAAGACACCCCTCCTACAACCAGCAGCTTGCAGCCAGCAGCTTTCTTTTCTCGAGGCTCACGGCTCAAAGCTCGCAGCTATCTCCTCAAGGTTCGCAGCTAATTCAACGAGTGTTTCTTATTCTCCGAGATATTCTCCACCGTCCAGGTGATCTTCTTGACGAAGGTGTGTTGACGTACGGGGCAGTCGCCTTTGTCGCAGATGGGACAGGAGGTTTTGAGACAGCCATCGGTGTGAATGAAGAACTCGACCGAGCTGCCAAAACGATCGCGTACCAGTCCGGTGAGTTTGTCGATTTCAAGATGGGCTTCGTTCACGTTTATATACCATGGCACGGTAAGGTGGCAATCCATGTGTAACTGGTTGCCATATTTAATGATGCGCATGTTGTGAATATCGATCCAGTTCCAGTTACGATTACTGTTCAGCAGTCCCACCATTTTTATTAACAGATCGCGATCGGTTTCATCCATGATACCGGCCAGCGAGCTGCGCAGAATTTTATAGCCGGTGCGCATGATAATAAGCGCAAACACAATTGCTACGACACTGTCAAGCCAGAGTATATCGATGAAATATACCACCACCAGTCCCGCAGTTATACCCAGCGTTGTATAGGTGTCGGATTGTAAATGTTTACCACTGGCCTGCAATGCCATGGAGTTGTTGCGCTTGCCGATACGAATACAGATCACGCCCATGATATAGTTCAGCGCAGCAGTAACGCAGATCAGTCCCATACCGATATCAAGCTTGTGCAGCGGCTTCGGGTGAATCATGTTGACGACAGCACTATAGATGATAAAGATACCGGCAACAAAAATGAGACTGCCTTCCAGCGCAGCCGATATAAATTCAACTTTACCGTGTCCGTAGGGATGATCTTCGTCCTGGGGTTTGGCTGCAACGTAGAGGCTATACAACCCGATGAACCCCGCTACGATATTAACAATACCTTCCAGTGCATCGGTAAGAATGGCTACCGAATGCGTGAGGTAATAGGCGATCACTTTGACAATCAGCAGGGATACCGAAAGGACCGCTACCCATTTCTGAACCTGAATATTTTTCTTTGCTGCCTCCACGATCTATAACCCAAGTTGGGGCGCAAATAACAATTATCTTTTTGATTTACGAAGCAATTTTATGACTGCGGGAACGGCAATAATAACCCACACTACGTTGATGAATGTGTTGGCATAAGCACTTTTGTAAATGGAATAAACAATGAGCAGCAAACCTCCTGTAATGTTCAGAAAGTAAAACAGCAAAGAGTCGGACCGTAATCGCTGATAACTGTTTAAACCGTAAGCAATAATCACTTCAAGGGAGCCGATCCAGCCCAGCAGTTCGAGTAGGGTTTCCATCATGTCACAAAATACAAAGATGTTGGTGACATGGTTCAGAATTTTATGCGTGTTTGAAATTTCAGATCGCCGCGCACAGCACCATCGGTCTCATCGACACCCGAACCAACGGCATCACGGTCGGTATACCGCGTGTCGGCATAGCGGAACCAGAAGCTCACGTACGAATTGAGTTTATACTCCAGCAATATATACCGGCGGATGCCTCGGCCGTAATAAGCCGGCAGTGAAAAGGCGAGCCATACATCATTTTCATATACATACTGCCGGTTGTCGTAATCGTCCGTATCAAACAACGCGTATCGTGCGGTGACTTCGAGCTTTCGCATGTTAAAACGGATATCTTGCATCAGCACCATGCCGCGCGTGGTGTGGTGTTGAATGGAGTACGAACTGAATTGCAACCGCGTTTTAAACCGAACATGGTCAGACGCTCCTATATCACTGCTGATCCAGTAATTGTACTTCCTTCCGGGATTGGTAGTGTAAAGTGTCGTTGTTGGTGTAACTATATTTCGGACCTTTGTCTCTTCACGTATCTGGGCGAATAAAGTAGTCTTGCGCGAAGGCTGATAGTTAATACGAACCAGCCACTCATGTCCCTCAGAAGGCGTATAGATGCGATACCGTAACCAAGCAAACTGAAACAGATCGATATAGCCTGTAACATTAAGCCTGCGATGCACGGTATATTTCCATCCCCAGTAAGTGCCGCGTTCGTTTTGGGTTGTGCTGCCTTCGGCAAAGGCGTTGGAATAGAAGGCGTGATACGACCGATCAAAATTCCGGTAGAGCAGAGCAACGTCAACGCGCGGAGCGAGGTTCCATAATACACCTGCTATATAGGCGCTGCCTCCGCGAAGCGAATGTGAAAACTCACTGAAGAACGCTGCGTTACGAAAGTTATAATTAAGATAGATGCCTGTGTTTTCATTCCGGGTTCCACTGAATATAAATTGATTGTAGCGGTTGACAGTCTTGGATACAGCATCATCATATATAATCTGGTTGTAAAGTATACCCACATCAATGCGTTGTGTTTTATACTGGATAACACTTCCGAAATTCTGTTCACCCGTAGTTCTTCTTTTCGCCAGTTCCTTTTCGTTTCGGTGTAGTCCGGTAGTAACCAGCGATGATATAATGGAAGTCTCTTCTGTACTATCGTTGATCTGTGCATCGCGTTTGGTGTGCGAGAAGAACCCGGACCAGTATATATTTCGGGAAATCTCAACCGTAGTAGCGATACCGCGCAGGTTCCCGGCCTCTGAGAAAGAAGTATAGGGTAAATGGCCGATGTTGCTTCTGCGCACCGTTGTAATAGTTTCTCCGCCTTTACCCATGCCAAATATACCTCCGATCATCAGACCCTGTCCGAACTGACTTTGAAAATCGCCCACCACCAGGTTCTTGAGCCTGCCCTTATTTTGTAGTTGTGCATGAAAGGATATATAGTCAAATCCATATTGATGTTGCGATTGATTCCAGGTGAACTGTTCACCGGCATCTTTCTCGGCCGAAAATCCAAAACTGAAATCACCGGGCCTGCTCGAACGAAAACGTACCGAGAGTTTATCGGGCGATCCTTTAAAAAGATCATCGGCATCTGTCTCCGATCGAAAGCCTGCTTTGGTCTGTAACATGCGTTCATAGCGCATGAT
>CAMLLI010000358.1 GCA_946480685.1 uncultured Flammeovirgaceae bacterium
AGACGACAGAATGCCGGCATTTATATTCAGCAACAATTCCGCCTGGAAGAAAATAGTAGATTGTCACTCTCATTTCGTGGCGATGTAGTTCGTGATTTTCTTCATGATGGTGTTGGGCGGCAGCAATGGACCGTTATTGATCCTGGTTTTGCAACATCTTCCGCACGGTTTCTCAAAACATTCCGTGCTTCGTACAGAAGAAATCTTGGACAGTCCATGCAACTTGAATTGAGAGGTGGTTATGGTGAACGTATACCTACACTCAATGAGCGCTATGGATTCTATTTATTCAACCGTATGGACGGGTACGATTACCTTGGGAGACCGGCCTTGAAGAATGAAACATCCTGGGATGTTGATATAATGTTCAGCTATTTCAGATCGAAAGTGGAGCTACAGGTTGTGCCTTTCTATAAAATCATTGACGACTATATATTCGGAAGTATACTTCAAGACTATAGTGCAATGACGATTGGAGCGAAGGGTGTTAAACAAAACATGAACCTGACGTGGGCTCGCATGGCAGGGGTGGATGTGATGATACTGTCCAATCCGGTTCCTGCCCTGCAGTGGATCACGAATTTGAAATATACGTATGGTTATACATCGCTCCGGGAGTCGATGCCATTGATGCCACCGTTGAAAGTGGTGACTTCACTCCGCTATGGATGGAAGAAGGTTCATGTGCAAGGGGAGCTCGAATGGAGTGCGGCACAGCATCGTGTCAGCCGATCATTTGGAGAAAAGCAAACCGGTTCATACGCCGTAGTGAACCTGCGCACCGGCTGGAGTGTAAATACAACGTGGCAGTTGAATGGCGGTGTCGAAAATATACTAGACCAGAATTACCGAGAGCACCTCGATTGGGGCGGTATACCGAGACCGGGCCGAAATCTATTCATGAATGTGACTTTTAAATTTTAAATAGGATGCTTTTACTTCCAGATATTACAGACCGTAATGATGTTATAAAGTTCGTAGACCGATTTTATGACAAGGTAAAAGAAGATGCATTGCTTGGGCCTGAGTTTGCGCATGTTAACTGGTTACACCATCTGCCGGTGATGTATAGCTTTTGGTCGTCTATGCTTTTGGGAGAACAATCGTACCGTGGCAATCCTTTACAGAAGCATCTTCCGTTGCCGATCGGTACGGTACATTTTAACCGTTGGCTTCAGCTGTTCAAGGAAACCATTGATGAGAATTTTTCCGGTGTCAATGCTGAAGAAGTTAAAGTGAGAGCACAGGCTATAGCACGTGTGTTTCAAATTAAAATGGGTCTGACAAATAAAGATATGTAAATGAATATATACCTTTTTACAGACTATGATTTTCGTCATAGTGAATCAGGTATATTTGCTGTTTTTTTGTCGCCAGTGTAAACTCCATATATGAACAATACACCATTACATACATTTCATATCCCGGTACTGGGATTAGCCTACACCATTGATTCTCCGGTTAAGGTAGCGCGATACGGTATAAACTCCGTAGTTTCCATTATTGAAGACAGACTTATCGAGCTGATGCGCATGCACTATTATAAACAGACCGATAAGCCCTATATCCCCATCACTCCGAAGGATCATGACTTCCGCGCGAGTAGAATAACAGACTATTTGAATCTCATCAATGATATAGTAAAGACTCAACTCGAAAAACTTGCCGCAACTGCTTTCGAGGCTGGTTCCGAGATATGCAAGTACTTTGACATGCTGCCCGATGGACATAGCCTGCGATTACTCTATACGGAGATGATGTCCACTTCCGATCGTAACCGTAAGACATTGCTTGACGATGTGCTTCGAAAACACGTTCGTGCCGGGCGGATCGATGTTAACATCATGACGAAGGTGGACAAGAATAATTATGACGCCAACGGAGATATACTTGCGGATTCCTCAGATGCCCTGGCAGCACTTCGCGGATATGTCAACAGCAATCTTACAAATTCTGCTGTTATATTTTCAGCTGGTCTCAACCCGCGTCTGTTCAACTACCTGGAGTCAATGCCAGCATTTCAACCAAAGGGCTGGGGTATATTTGATAAATCTGTTGTGGTGAAAGTAAGCGACTACCGTTCTGCCATCATCCAGGGGAAGTATCTTGCCAAGAAAGGTGTATGGGTAAGTGAATTCAGAATTGAATCCGGGTTGAATTGTGGTGGACACGCATTTGCTACCGATGGCAGTTTGCTCGGTCCTATATTAGAAGAATTTAAAGCCAGGCGCGATGAATTGAAAGCGTCATTGCACGCACTATATAATCCCGTGATGCAACAAAGAGGTCTCCCTGTATTTCCGGAACCACACCCGGTGAAAATTACAGTTCAGGGAGGTATAGGAACAGCGGAAGAAGCCAACCTGCTATTGTCCTATTATGATGTAGCGAGTACAGGTTGGGGAACGCCATTTTTACTTTGTCCGGAAGCCACTACGGTTGATGATGGTACCTTGCAGAAATTATGTGCTGCGGGTGAAGATGATATTTTACTAAGCAAGAACTCACCGCTGGGTATACGCTTTAATTATTTGAAAGGAACAAGTGCCGAGCATGAGAAACTATCCCGCGTGCGTGCTGGCAAGCCGGGGAGTCCTTGTACTGAAAAACACCTGGTGTCCAATACAGAGTTTACCGAGAAACCGATCTGCACGGCTTCCTATATGTATCAAAGGAAGAAGATCGCGCAGCTTAAGACGTTGAATTTGCTGCCGGAAGAATACGACAAACAATTTCAGGATATAGTGTCCAAAGAATGTTTATGTGTGGGGTTGAGTAACGCTGCTGCCGTTCAATATAGTTTACCACCTTTCAAACAGATGAGTGGTGTTACCATGTGCCCGGGGCCCAATGTAGCCTACTTTAACAGGGTTGTCTCATTGAAGGAAATGGTTGATTATATCTACGGACGTTGCAATATACTGAACGGGGAGCGGCCGCACATGTTTATCAAAGAGCTTTCACTCAATATAGCGTATCTGAAAGAGCAGCTCGAGGAATTGGCAACTGCAAATGAAAAAACGATTCGTGAGCTGCGAACGTTTGGCGATAACCTGCTAGCGGGAATTATATACTATCGAAAGCGGGCATCCGATTTTATTAAAGAAAGTTCTGATACATTTTCGGAAGCCCTGAACCGTTACGAAACTGAACTTCAGACGTTGGTGACTGGCAAGCTCGGATGATTTCAAATATATACCGGCATGATTTCATGTCATGCCGGTATATATCAGTTAAAATCGGATCTTGTGTCCCTCGAGAATAAGTTTTCGATCCTTCTCCATTTTCTTTACAGTTCGTATCACGGTCTCAACCCGGAGTCCGCTCATATCAGCAAGCTGTTGTCGCGTATAGGGAATGGTAACCCGGCCGGCAACTTCTTTTGACGGTGGATTTTTAGTTTTATAGTATTTCAATAATGAAAGTATACGATGTTCGGGTTCATGACTGGAAATTTCCGACAGCACCATGGATTTATACTTGAGACGCTGACATAAGACTTCATCCATCTTCATGTGCAGATCAAAATTTTCTTGTAGCATCTGCCGGAAATAGTCTCCCGGAAGTTTCCATACTTTGGAAGCTTCTATAGCTATAACGCTTCCCGGGTATGGAAACCTGCCAATGAGTGCAGGTTCACCAAAGCTCTCACCTGCGTGAAATATACCTTGTATAAATTCCTGTCCATCGTCATTCACGATATACATTTTAACCACGCCCGTTTCAACCTGGAAGTAATCAGAGGCAGTATCGCCTTCCTGAAACAGAATCTGATCCTTCTTCAGCGTAATCAACCGGGCGTGGTATTTTTCCAGTACTTTTGATGGGAACACCTTTTTAGATTTTCGTTTCCGCAAATTGGATCCCATTTCATTTATATACTATGATTTTTATCAGGTTTACGTAATGGTACATGCACCGCCTGCACAGGCAGCTTCGGCCTGGAGATCCGTCTCGTCATCAGGTTCAAATACATTCGAGAGGTCCAGTTCCCGGAGTGATTTCTCCAATCGCTCGAATTCATCCCGCGCTATATCTTCAAAGGGTGCCTGTTTATAATTCCCATTATCAAATGGTAATACACTCAATCCGTTATAGGAGGCCTTGTTCTCCCACATCCAGTCACCAATACTTATCCAGTCGTGTTCCCGGATGCTTACAGTAGCCGATACGTTGTTTGCGTTGCTTCCGTTCCGGTAGCCGTTGCGTACCCACTCGGTATTGAATTTTTTGATTCGCTCAAGCAAATCCATAGCGCTTTCATTTCGCAGGATCGATCCTTCCGGAGCCTTCTGTGGTATACAGATAACACCCTGACGCGAGTTGAGAAAATCATCCTCCAATAGCTCCGGGTGATTTTCCTTCAGGTATATATATAGCGCTTCGTTTTTACCGATGCGTACTCTTCGCAGGTAATAATCATTATGCCATGCATGTATGCCGGATGAAGTGCCGAGCACAATGGACGAAGTTCCGGAGGGCTTGATAGTAGTACAACGTGCGGCAAACTGTATATTTATCTTTGATGACGTATGCAGGTTTACTTTCTTCACGACATCAGCGGCTTCCTTCAGGTCGAATTGAAAGATCTTTCCGCTGGCTATACCGGTCATGCCTACACCAATCAACGCTTCGTGCTCGGTAGTCGTCTTCCAGACTTCACGCAGGTAATGAAAGTTTGTAAAGCCCGCCTGCAGCGTGCCGAAGAATGATGCAGCTGCAGCACGTGCATTGAGGTCCTCCTGACTTTCAATATCGGAAGCGTTTACTTCACACAGGTTGCAAAACTGAAAAGGTCGTAATGCAATTTCGCAACAGGGATTCGTGCCCCAGTCAGTATGGTTGGTAAAATAGAAACCGGGTTCACCGGAACCGGATAACTCAATCTTTTTCCAGAGCCTTAAAAAATCTTCCCGCGTTGTAGAATCTCTCGGAAGCACAACCGAATTGTTGGCGCGCCCCCGTTGTTCATTCAATTCCCACCAGTTACCAAATTTACACGTTAACATTTCTTCATCGTGATAGGAGAACAGCGATATCATGGCTGATCGGCGTATACCACCGGCCAGCACTGCATTCGCTATATGACACATAATATCATGGCACTGCAGGGACGATAGTTTTTCACCGTCCAACTTACGATCGAGGATCGCTGTTAAATGCGCTATGCATATCTTCAAAGGCTCGGGCCCGGGTGCTTTGCCGCCAGCTGTTATCAGTCGTGCTCCTTTGGGACGTATATCGGAGTAATCAAAATCCGGTATATAGTTGCTGATGCCGAAGTATCCCTTCATCAATACTTTCACGGCATCAGCCCAACCTTCGAGACTATCTCCAACCAGGAATCTTTTACGTTTTGTTGCTTTGCGTATAGGCGGGAGGTTGTCTATATGTTCCGTCTGTACCGAGAATCCAACGCCCGTACCACCCAATAACAGGAACATCGCTTCCGA
>CAMLLI010000359.1 GCA_946480685.1 uncultured Flammeovirgaceae bacterium
GGCTATAATTACATTAGTAGATTCAATGAGTGCAGGCATAATATCGCGCGCAGTCTTTCCGTACTGCCAGAGGTTTCTGCGATAGTTTATATCACCGGAGATGGTGATGTTCATCTTGCTTGCTACTGCTACAGCTTCTTTGCAAACATCAGCAGCGCCTTGCGATATAGCCGGTGTTATACCCGTCCAGTGAAACCACGCGGCATCTTTCAACACCTCTGTCCAATCGATCATACCCGGCTTGATATGAGCAAATGCAGAATTGAAACGATCGTATACAATGCGTGACGCACGTTGCATGGCACCATTTTCCAGGAAATATAGTCCCATGCGTTCCTCGCCATATACAATGTAGCGTGTGTCCACACCGTAGCGTTTCAGTGTCTGTGTTGCAGCCTTGCCCAGATCATTCTCGGGGAAACGCGTAACATGCGCAGTTGGTATACCAAAGTGACTGAGTGATGCCGCTACATTTGCTTCCGATCCTGCATAGAGTGCTTTAAAACTTTCGGCCTGCGTAAACCGGGTAAACCCCGGAGTAGAGAGCCGTAACATGATTTCTCCGAAGGTGATTACTTTTTTGTTCATTCCTCATTTTTTGTCCGGAGACGGAAAGTCGGGGAAGTCCGAAAGTCGGAAGTCCGAAAGTCCGAAAGACCGGAAGTTTACAATGCTATATTTCTGAAGCAGTACCCGTTCATAAGTATATATTTACCCAACCAGTACATGCCATCAGTATTCTATTTTCAAAATTCTTACTTCTTACTTCTTGCTTCTTACTCTGCTCCCCCAACGCACCCCCTACCCGCCAACTTCCTCCCCCACTTCCCGTCTTCCGGACTTCCCGACTTTCGGACTCTTCCATTCCGTTAACGATGTGCCCAGGACTGGACTCGAACCAGCACTCTACTCACACTCCCGTAAACGCACTAAACCCACCATCCACCGGCACTACAATTCCCGACACAAACTTCGAAGCATCCGAGCACAACCATATCAATGTACCATTCAACTCATCGGCCTGACCAAAGCGACCGAATGGTGTACTGCGAATGATTGACTCTCCGCGTGGCGTAAGACTTCCATCGGTATTGGTAAGCAATGTTCTGTTTTGCTCCGTTAGAAAAAATCCTGGTGCTATAGCATTCACGCGTATACCTTCACCAAACTTCTTTGCCATTTCTACTGCGAGCCACTGCGTGAGATTGCTGATCGCTGCTTTGGCTGCCGAGTATCCTACCACACGCGTGAGCGGACGAAACGATGTCATGGAAGATATATTGATAATGTTGCCTTGTCGCTTTGCTACCATTACCTCGCCAAATACCTGTGATGGTAATACTGTACCGGTGAGATTCAGATCTACTACTTTTTGAAAGTCATCAATCTTGAGATCGAGAAAACTTTTATCCGGGAGTATAGTTGCGCCCGGCATGTTTCCGCCTGCACCGTTTACCAGTATATCAATCGTTCCGAATTGATCGGTGATAATCTTTCTCGCTTCCTTCAGCTGTTGTTCGTTGAGTACATCAGCGGAAACTCCTGTTGCTGTACCGCCTGCTTTTTTTATTTCTTCTGCCAGTGCATCGGCAGCTTCTTTTCTTCTTCCGAGTATCACTACACTTGCACCGGCTTTCGCGAGCGCTTTGCTCATGGCACTCCCTAACACTCCGGTTCCTCCGGTAACAACGGCTACTTTACCTTGCAGATTGAATATATCTTGTATATACATGGGACGTTCGATTTAGAGTTTGATAGTTTGACGTGTGCGATTGCTTTCATAACATAATTCGATGAGCCGGATCACTTCACGCGATTCTTCCGGCTTCACGGCCAAAGGTTTATCCTGTCGGATAACCTCGTATATGTTTTGATAAAAAGCCAGGTAGTCACCCGGCAATGTTTCGATCACGCCTTCCACATGTATACCATCTATGGATGTGTTAAGCTTGCCCCAATATGGTTTATCTTCTGTACCCCAGCCGCTGGTGCCCGGTGTCTTCCCATCTTTCAATGCCTGTTCCTGTGGATCTATACCATACTTTACAAATGAACCTTCGGTACCGTGCAGTATATATTGCGGACCTTGTTCGCGCACGAGGTAACTTGATTTTACAATAACATGAAAGCCGCTATACTGTAAACGTATATCGTAGTAATCATCTACTTTTCCGCCGGGACGTTGTATACCGATGCGTGCATCGATCTCGCGCGGAAATCCGAACAGCAGAATGATCTGATCCAGCATGTGTGAACCAAGATTATATAGTATACCTGTGCCTCTGCCGGTTTCTTCTTTCCACGTTGAAGGTTGTATATAATTCCGGAAGCGATCGTAATGCACTTCCAGCTCAACCATCTTACCCACTAAGTTATTCTCGAGTATTTTTTTTACCGTGAGAAAACCACCATCCCATCGTCTGTTCTGAAATACAGTGAGTATTTTATTTTTCTTTTTAGCGAGTGCGATGAGTTGGTCGGCTTCTACAGCCGTAACGGTAAACGGTTTCTCAACAATAACATGTTTACCCGCTTCGAGCGCACGCGTTACAAAATCAGTATGCGTGTCGTTAGGAGTGTTTACTACGATGAGTTCTATTGCATCATCCTCAAATACTTTATCAACGTGATCGACTACACGCACCTGCGGATACCGTTTGGTGGCATGTGTGCTGCTGCGTTGTACAATGGTATGTAGCTGAAACTGTGGATGTGCGGCAATGAGCGGGGCATGAAATACTTCGCCCGACATGCCATAAGAAAGTAATGCTGTTACAATTGGAACTGTGGCCATGCTAGATGCTTATCGATTTGGTTCTAAGGATAGACGATTTTAATTGCTTGATTCCCTGAAACGCATGGAAAACATTGCGCTCTATTTTTCCCCAATCCTTCACCGCCACATCTTCGCGTGTAAACAATGCGTCACCTAACCTAACACTTAATGCACCTGCATCAAACCAGCTCCCGATATTATTTTTTGCCAGGGTAACACCACCGGAAGGTATACACATCAGTTCCGGATGAATGGCAACAACCTGTTTTACAAAGTCCGGCCCGAGAATATTGCCGGGTATAATCATAACCGCAGTAGCACCCCACGTCTTTGCCTGTTGTACATCGGCCAGCGTTGTGCATCCGGGTATCCATAAGACATCGTTATCATGACAGGCATTGGCTACATCTTCGTGCAGAAACGGTGATGCTATAAATTGTGCACCGGCCCGTATATAGCGATTCGCCTGCGATGCATCGAGTATCGTGCCCGCTCCCATGGTTATACCAAGTTCTTTTGCATGATCGTTCAGCCAGGTAAACATGCGTATACCACGTGCATCGCGCTGGTGTGTGAATTCAAACACATCGCATTCGCAGCGTTTTAAAATCTTCATGACCTCCAGCACACAGTCTATATTCGGATGATTAAAAAAAGGGATCATGCCGTTTCTGCTGATAGTAGATTTAACTTTCTGAAGCGTTATTGTTTCGCTGCGGTGCATGATTAATTATATTAATTTCGTCCCTTGCTTTAATATCAAAACTGTGTAAATTGCGCAATCGATTGCGCAAGATACGCGATTTATCAATATGTCAAACAGATTTCTAAAAATTCATCCGTCTGATAATGTTTATGTAGCATTAACAGACCTCAAAGCCGGAGAAAAGCTAACGCTCAATGGTGGATCTCTTACCCTGGTAGACGATGTACCGGCCAAACACAAATTCCTGGAGAAACCGCTTCAGCCTGAAGAAGAAGTGATCATGTATGGAACCGTGGTAGGCAAGGCACTCTCTCCCATTAAGGAAGGTGGTGTTATTGGTACGCACAACATCAAGCACAAAGCTGCTCCATACTCCGGCAGAACAAAAACCTATCAATGGACTCCACCGGATGTTTCGAAGTTCAAGAACAAAACTTTCATGGGCTATCACCGTGCCGATGGACAGGTCGGTACAGCAAACTACTGGCTGGTTATACCACTGGTGTTCTGTGAGAACAGAAACGTGGAAGTAATCAGTAAAGCTTTTATCGAAGAACTCGGTTTCAGTAAACCGGATGCATACAAGAACTACGTTCACGAACTGGTAAGTCTGTATAAAGAAGGAAAGACTGATAAAATTTCTTCTATATCTTTTCAACCTGTTGCTGAAAACGGGCACGCTCGCATCTTCAAAAATATAGATGGTATAAAATTCCTGACGCATCAGGGAGGTTGTGGTGGTACACGCCAGGATTCACAAACACTGTGTGCACTGCTTGCCGGATATATACATAACCCGAACGTAGCCGGTGCCACTATATTAAGTCTCGGTTGCCAGAATGCAGAGATCAAAACACTGCGCGAAAAACTTCAGGCACTCGATCCGAAAGGTACCAAGCCAGTAATCATACTTGATCAGCAGCAATCAGGTACGGAGCAAGAGTTACTCACACAAGCTATACAGAAAACTTTCTTTGAACTTATTGAAGTAAACAAGATCGAACGTAAGCCGGCACCACTCAGTAAACTTGTAGTAGGTTTGAAGTGTGGTGGCTCAGATGGTTTCTCTGGTATATCTGCAAACCCGGCTATAGGTCATACTTCCGATCTACTCGTTACCCTCGGAGGCAGCACTATACTTTCAGAGTTTCCTGAACTGTGTGGTGTTGAACAGGAACTGATCAACCGATGTGAAGAAGACAGCGCTGCAGAACTCTTTATCAAACTGATGCGCACGTACTCCAGTGCCGCAGAGGCTGTAGGTTCAGGTTTTGATATGAACCCTTCACCAGGTAACATTAAAGATGGTCTGATCACCGATGCTATAAAATCAGCAGGTGCTGCTAAAAAAGGAGGAAACGCTCCGGTAGCGGATGTACTGCAATATGCAGAGTATATCAAGAAGCCCGGACTAAATTTACTTTGCACGCCTGGTAATGATGTTGAAAGTACAACCGGTACAACAGGTTCAGGAGCACAGATCATTCTCTTTACAACTGGTCTCGGTACACCAACCGGTAACCCGGTGTCACAGGTAATCAAGATTGCTACCAACACCAAGCTTGCCCAGCGCATGCCGGATATCATTGACTATAACACAGGCGGTATCATCTCCGGTGAGAAAACCATTGAGCAGGAAGGTGAAGATATTCTCGATTTTATCATCGAAGTAGCCAGTGGTCGCATAACTGCGAAAGCCGTAGAACTGAACCAGGACGATTTTATACCCTGGAAGAGGGGAGTATCTCTGTAATAATTAACACTCATAAAAGGCTACTGAAAGGGGATTATAAATTAATCCCCTTTCTTATTTGTACTTCTTCTAAATAGCAGTATACCTTTGTGCTGTTTAAAATAAGTCTAAATAAATATGATTGCTACCTCTACCAGCAAATTCTTTATTTAGACTTATTTTAAACAGATCGGAAGAGCACACGTCTGAACTCCAGTCACGATAGCCAATCTC
>CAMLLI010000360.1 GCA_946480685.1 uncultured Flammeovirgaceae bacterium
TGGCGTTGTCGATGGCCGGGCCGCCGCGCAGCCAGATCAGGATCGGCTCGCCGACCAGCGGGATGGCGCCGATCAGGTTGGTGATCACCTCGGCGCCCCAGAAGGACATCTGGCCCCACGGCAGGACATAGCCGAGGAAGGCGGTGGCGATCATGAGGAAGAAGATCACAAACAAATTATCGGCAGGAGAGTATCCGAATACAAGACCGAGCCCGATAGCGGCAAGAGTAAATAACCCGATGAGCAACGGGTTGATGAGTATTGCCACGCGCATGCCGTACTCTTGAATGATGCGATCGGTGGCAAGTGTTTGAAAGAGGAAACAGAATACTACAATGGTTCCTTCAAAGTAGCTGATGAAACTGCCGAGACGCTCCTGATCGGTAAAGAAGAGTGTGGTAACGTTCAGAAACGAGTAGTCAACGAAGTTAAGTGCCATCATGGATGCCACTACGAAGAGCGACATATAAAATATATAGCGGTTCTGGCGGAAATCGTTGAAGCGGAGTTTCTGGTAGATCGCTTTCTCTTCGGCAAATGTTCTGCCCTGGCTCAGGTATTTTATCGACAGAAATATAAACGTGAGGAGGAAGAGAATGGCACAAACCAGTGATATAGTATATAAGGACTCAACCGACATACCTTTGGATCCTTTAAAGAGTATATCCGGGCTGAGTAGTTGTGGAATCGAAAAGAAAGCGATGAACGATGCGATCAACCCACCCATGTCCACCGTACCCACCAATCGTTTTGACTGACGCAGGTTGAACAGGCGGCTGAACGTTCCCCAGAAGTTAAGGTATAGCATGAAGGAGAACGGAATGATCATCGTAAAACCAAAAAAGAAAATGGCGTTTGAGTCTCTGAAGAACGATTCGCCAAACTCAATGAATGCTGTAAGTGCCGTGATTACCAGCAAACTAAGAATTGCCAGCGACTGAAATGGAATTCGGTTTTGCAGGAAGTTATAGAGGATTGTGGCTACCAGACCGAAGGCTCCGGATACAAGGAGGGCCATAGGCAAGTCTGCTTTTTCATCGAAATGCTGCAAAAAGAGCGTTTGGGATGCAACGCTCATCGTTGCAAGAAAAAAGCCCATAAAGAAGCTCATCATGAGGAGAAGACCAACCCGCGTGCCTTCGCCACTCTTAACATCTAGAAATTGAAGTATTTGTGCCCTCATACAATTCCCCCATTAGTCCTAAAATTGGTGATTATCCAACTAAATTCCTATAAACTGCTATAATTTTGGTTATTATTAAATTGCTTATCGTTCCGCTTTTTAAGTACATTCATCTTAAGTAACCCTTTTTATGTAGGGACGAGGGCGGAATAACTTGGGTTAGTGTAAGGTATAGGCTAAAAACCGTATATAATTCGTGCATAATCTTTGTAGTATTGAAGGTTAAATACAGTTGACATATGATTAAGAAGACCATTTACGTGTTGCTATTTTCACTTTTTGCAACAGCTTCGTTTGCCCAAGGTTCGAAAGCGCTGGCGGAGGCTGAACGGTATTTCAGTGTTAAGAGTTACGATGCTGCGCTTCCCAAATTCCTGGAAGCGATTCAGGCAGGAGAAAAAGACCCGATGGTTCATTACAAGACCGGTGTCTGCTATGAAAAATCTCCGGAGCTGAACGAGCAGATCAAAGCCATCCCATATTTCGAGTTTGCCATTAAGAATGGTAAGGGCTGGCCTACCACGCTTTACTACGAACTCGGTTCCATTTATCTGAAAGATGAGAACCTGCAAAAGGCGCTGGAGAACTTTAGCAAGTTTAAAGAAGTAAGCAACAAGGCTGATAAAAAAGCCATGGCGATGGCCGATGATGCTATACAGACTGCCAACAACGCTGTTGTGCTTATGTCGGTGCCGCGTAACTTCAAGGTAAATTATTTCAACTCTCCGCTGGTAAATACACCATATACTGAATACAACCCGGTGGTGTCTGCCGATGAGAGCGCGATGGCGTATACTGCGTTGCGCCCAAACACCGGTAAAACCCGCACGGGCGATAAGTTTATTGAAGAAATATATATTACCTATAACAACCAGGGTTCATGGAGTGAGCCAAAAGTTATACCGATCGCGCACGACTACAACGTAGGGACTGCCGGTATTTCACCTGACGGACAGAAGATGCTCATCTTCATGGGAGGATCAACCGATCCGGGCGGACTATATCAAATTACCAAGAGTGGCGAGAACTGGGGAAAACCAGGTTTGCTTACTCCCAATATCAATACACCTAAATACCTGGAGTCAACAGCGAGTATAACTCCGGATGGCAAGACTATATATTTCGCCAGCGACCGATTGGGAGGTCTTGGCGGACTCGATATATACAGAACAACGTTACAGTCGAACGGAGCGTGGAGTAACCCGGTAAACCTGGGAGCTCCTATCAATACGAAAGCTAACGAAGATGCTCCGTTTATTCACCCGGATCAAAAGACATTGTTCTTTACTTCCGATGGACATAACTCCATGGGTGGTCGTGATATTTTCGTTTCAAAGCTTCTTGAAAAAACGTGGAGCAATCCGGAAAACATGGGTTACCCGGTAAACACAACGGCAAATGATAATTACTTTACGCTGATCGCGGATGGTACACGCGCGTACTTCTCATCGGATCGTAAAGGTGGTCATGGCGGACAGGACATATACTATATGGATTTGCCTGCGGAGTCTGCCAACATTCCGCTTACTATGATCAAGGGTAAAATCCTGAATGCTGAGACTGGTAAGCCGATGCCAACGAAACTGTATGTGATCGATAACAAGACCGACAAGAAACTCGATTTCGTATACGATCCGGATCCTGAAACCGGTAATTACCTTGTTATTCTTCCTCCGGCTACAGACTATGATATTGTTATTGAATCAGAAGGATTTTTACCCTATACACTGAATATCAATATACCGAACCAGAGTTACTTCTATGAACTATACCAGATGATCAACCTGAAAACGATAAAACAGTTTGATGTAGTGGTAGGACAAGAGGTACAAGTTAAGAATGCGTTTTACGATACCGATCAGGATGTGAAAAGCAACCTGCGTAAAACACACGAAGCAAAACTGGTTCAAACCGGTAACGTTGATGTCTACGATCTGATGCTCGACCTGATGGCTTCCGGTGATAAAGATGGTATTAACTACCTGACCGATCTGATCCAGATGAAAGATCCGATTGAAGATGTAAACTTCAACGAAAAAGAAAACTCACGCATTGAAGTAGCAACGCGCACATATTACTACGATGAAAGTGATGAAAGTAAATTTGAGCAGAAGAAGGTAGATGGCAAAACTATATTCTCGCTGCCTACATTCGTGTTCACCGAAGAGGCCAAGAAGCAGAAAGAACTGGCCGGTAAGAAATCAAACTTCGACAAGGCAGCGCTTACCAAAGCAGCCAAGATATACTTTGATGCCGGCAAGAGCGATTTGAAACCTCAGTATAAAGCGCAGCTGGATGCAGTACTTGCCGAGTTGAGTAAATATCCGGATCTCGGTGTAGAGATATCAGGTTTTGCTTCGGCAGAAGGTTCTGAAGAATTGAATCGCGAACTTTCAAACAAACGCGCCATTGTTATTCTCGATTACTTCAACCACAAAGGTGTTGTAAGAAGACGCATTGTGGCGAAAGGCTACGGAGCCACAAAAGATATTGCTACCACCAAAGAAGAAGGCAGACGCGTGGAGGTACGAATTGTTGACCTCAATGCTGAAGTGAAATAATCAAGTATATAGGTAAGACTATAGCTTAACAGGACAGACTGCTCATTCGGGCAGTCTGTTTTTTTTAGGGCAACAGTAATGAACTGTCCCCATAGCTTAGGAAGCGATAATCGTTGGTCAGTGCCTGCTGATATATAGTTTTCCAGTTATCACCAACAAAGGCCGCCACCAATAGAATAAGCGTAGAGCCGGGCTGATGAAAATTAGTAACGAGCCCTTTGCAGATTCGGAAGGTATACCCCGGCATGATATAGATCGAGGTCTCACCGGTAAGTATATCCAGTTGGTTGCGATCCATGTAGGCAGCTATTAATTCAAGCGCCTGTTGTGCAGATGGAAGCGATGTATAAGACTGATACGGATCGTGCTGCTGAATGGTAAATATAGCGTTGGGGTCGTTTTGCAGTTTAACACCAAACCAGTATAAACTTTCCAGCGTGCGCATGGATGTAGTGCCTACCGGTATATTAAATTTACCCTGTAACAGATTGTTAATATTATTCCTGCTTACGAGTACCTGCTCGTTGTGCATGGTGTGTTCCGCAGCGTTCTGAACTTTTACCGGTTGAAATGTACCGGCACTCACATGCAGCGTAACATAATCGGTTGCTATACCTTTTGCTTTTAACGCTTGCAGTACGTCTTCGGTAAAATGCAAGCCGGCGGTTGGTGCAGCAACAGCACCTTCATAATGTGCATACACCGTTTGGTAGCGATCGCGATCAGTGCCTTCCGGTTTACGCTTCAGATAGGGCGGGAGAGGTGTTTCACCGGAGCGCGTAATGATCTCGGCAAACGAAATATTTTCGGTCCAGCGAAATTCTACGATGCCATCTTCACGATTCAGCAGGCGCGCTTCGAGTGTTGAGGTGCCCAGTTCTTTTACCAGCACATCGTCTTTCCAGCGCTTCAGATTTCCAATAGTACATTTCCATGAACTCTGCGTATGCGCCTGCATTGCTTCCGCCACAAGCGAAGAAGGCGTAACCGGATGCAGAAGAAAGATCTCGATAACCGCGCCTGTATCTTTTGTAAAATGCAGTCGTGCCGGAATTACTTTCGTGTCGTTAAAAAATAGCAGTGAATTGTCGGGAAGAAAATCAACCAGCGAACGAAACCGCTCATGCAAGATCTTACCTTGTTGATATACCAGCAGTTTGGACTGATCTCTTTTCTCCAGCGGATACAGTGCAATTCGGTCGGCAGGCAACTCGTATGTAAAATCGTTTATGTTCAGTTCTCTCATAAGCGCTCAAAGTTAATCTGAAAACCTTATTTTCGTTTTTCATTTTTACCATGGCGCTACAGGCATCGTATCAGAAGAAAACTTTTCAGTTCAATTTCAAAGCCCGCACCTCCCGCGGACTCATGCGTGAAAAGACTTCGTGGTTTATAAAAGTATGGGATGATACTGCACCACACATCATCGGCATAGGTGAATGCGGTCCGTTACCCGGTCTCAGCATCGATGACAAACCCGACTTCGAACAAACGTTGAAAGAAACACTTGATAAACTAACGTCCACCCAACGTCAACACATCAACACCTCAACACTCCAACACATTTCCCCTCCCGGCTATCCTTCCATCACGTTCGGTCTCGAAACAGCGCTGCTCGATCTGCAAAACGGTGGCAGACGCGTGATCATCGATAATGATTTTGTGAAGGGCAAACCAATTCCCATCAATGGTTTGATCTGGAT
>CAMLLI010000361.1 GCA_946480685.1 uncultured Flammeovirgaceae bacterium
CACGAGAACGCGGCTTGTCTTCTTCACCGATTCAAACACAGCGTCTTTATCCCACGGAAGTAATGATCGCAGATCAATAACATCGGCATCAACATCCGGAAGTGTATCCAGAATTTCAGTTGCCCAATGTACACCCATACCATACGTGATGATCGATAATGAAGAACCTTCACGCACGCGTTTGGCTTTTCCAATCTCAACGGTATAATAATCGTCTGGTATAAAATCTTTCAATGTTCTATACATCAGCTTGTGTTCGAAGTACATTACCGGGTTTGGATCTTCGAGGGCAGCACACAATAGTCCTTTTGCATCATGGGGATTCGAAGGATATACTATTTTCAATCCCGGTGTATGAAAGAACCACGCTTCATTACTCTGCGAGTGAAAAGGACCTGCTGCTGTACCGGCTCCGGTAGGCATACGCACCACAACATCTGCTGGCTGTCCCCAACGCCAATGTGTTTTAGCAAGATTGTTTACAATCTGGTTGAAGCCTTCGGTAACAAAATCCGCAAACTGCATCTCAACCATTGCCTTCATTCCTTTTACAGAAAGACCAAGACCGGTGCCAACAATAGCTGCTTCGCAGAGCGGTGTATTGCGCACGCGCGCTTTACCAAACTTCTCTACAAAGCCTTCGGTAATTTTAAAGACACCACCATACTCGGCAATGTCTTGTCCCATCAACACAAGATTATCAAAGCGTTCCATACTCTGTCGCAGGCCATCGCTTATCGCATCGATAAAACGCTTCTCTGATTTTTTCTCTGTAGCTGGTTCAATCACAACCTGCTTGAACGGAGCGTATACATCCGCCAGCTCGTGGTCGGTACTTGCCTCGGGATGTTTCTCTTCAAAGGCTGTTGCCAATCCATCTTCAATTTCTTTCTTCAGGCGCTTGCGAACAGCATCTATATAGGTGGCATCAATAACGCCTTGCTCGGTGAGATATTTTTCGAAATTCTCTACCGGATCTTTTTTCGCCCAGGCATCCATCAGCTCCTTCGGAACATATTTAGTACCGGACGCTTCTTCATGACCACGCATGCGAAACGTTATACATTCCAGTAATATAGGTCTTGGATTGTCTCTCAGTTTTTCGGCCAGTGCCAGCACCGTATCATATACCTCCAGCACATTGTTACCATCTACCTGCACGCCTTCTATACCGTATCCTATAGCTTTGTCAATAAACTGTTTACAGCGAAACTGTTCGTTGCTTGGTGTTGATAGTCCGTAGCCGTTATTTTCTATAACAAAAATTACCGGCAAGTCCCACACAGCCGCTACATTTATACCTTCATGAAAATCTCCTTCGCTAGTGCCACCATCTCCGTTGAACACTACAGTAACTTTCTTTTCACCTTTCAGTTTGGAGGCGAGTGCTATACCATCGGCCACACCGTTTTGCGGACCGAGGTGCGAGATCATTCCAACAATATGGTGCTCGTTGGTTCCGAAATGAAATGAACGATCTCTTCCTTTAGTATAGCCGGCCGGAGTGCCTTGCCATTGCGCAAAAAGTTTTTCGAAGGGCATATCGCGACCGGTAAACACACCGAGGTTCCTGTGCATCGGCAAAATGTATTCGTCTTTTTGCAACGCCTGGGTTATACCGACTGAGATGGCTTCCTGCCCGATACCACTAAACCATTTGCTTATTTTGTTCTGACGCAAAAGAATGAGCATCTTCTCTTCGATCAATCTCGGGAAGAGCAACGACTCATATAGTTTTTTAAGAACGCTATCGCTGTAACTTTTCCGGTTAAATTTCATAACAGGTGCTTGGATGTAAGGCCCAAAGTTAAGCGAGTTTTTCACTTTCAATAGATTCTACAAATTCTTAATACCGAATCACCGCTGGGCTTCAAAACTCTTATTATCTTTATCGTTCATCCTGTAGGTAATGAGGTATAGTTTGTTGATAATCGGTTGCTTGCTCGCGGGCGTAATACATGGGCAGGAGTACCGTTTTCACGAATACCGGGTAGAAGATGGATTACCCAGCGATGTTATCAAAGCGGTTGCGCAGGACTCGCTCGGATTTTTCTGGATTGCCACCGATGACGGACTCGTAAAGTATGACGGCATCGATTTTCACACCTATAAATCCGCGCTGCAAAGTCAATATACCAAAGGCTTTTTAAATACACGTGACGGTCGCCTGCTGGCTATTGGCGACCTGGATGTGATTGAGATTCAAAATCTGATCGACACTGTATTCTTCAAGTCGCTGATACGGGGAAGCAGAACTCCGACTGATTCCACCATCTGGTATCCCAAATCAATTTACGAGGATAAAGAAGGACTCATCTGGATCGGAGAGTCTCAATCGGTGGTGGCATACAATGGTAAATCCTTTAACCGCTACGACTTCGGCATGGCGAACCACTCGCCTATATTTGTGCGATCATTCAATTTCTTTGAAGATGATGAAGGCAATTTATATACTACATCTTACCAGGGAAAAGTATATCGCTACGACAAGCCTACACGCAGCTTTCTTCAGCTTAAAACAAATCTTCCGTATGGAATAAGTCATGTCCTTTTTGAACGCGGTCGTTTATGGATTGCTGCGCAGGACGGGCTCTATAAAGCAACGCTTCTGTCGGGAGAATTTACCGAAGTAAAAATGGCTTTCCCCATCGTGAAGGCTTCGCACCTGATCCAGGCACCGGACTCAAGCTTATGGGTGAGTACATTTGGGCCTGACATGTATCACGTTCGTCCGGATAGTATTACCACACAACTCGAAGCACTGTTGTTTAATTTCAATGGCATTAATACATCCTATCAAAGTCGCGAAGGCGATCTGTGGATATCCACCGATAAAGGACTTGTGTTGGCGCAAAAGAATTCGTTCATCTTACCCGATCGTAATTCGGAAGCACACTTCATTGAAGACATTGTACACGATCAGGCAAACAATCTTATATACTACTGCTTTAAAGAAACACTTGTCGAGTTAAAAGAAACACCCGGGGCGCCCTGGAAGAGACGCGAAATATATAGTAATCGCAGCAGCTATTTTCAATCACTGCAATTTGGCAAGCAAGGGTTGTGGGCAAGCTCTGCTTTTGATGTATTTCTATTTGAGAATGGTAAACTGAAACGACAGTGGAACTTCGCGAAGGAAGGTAATTTCGTTCATGATATATTTCTGGACTCACAAGAGAATGTATGGCTCAGCCAGGCACGCAGCACTACACTAAAAGTAATTACAGCGTCATTTGATATTAAACATTACCAGGTACCGCTGGCCAAGCGAAGTGAGATCAACGTAGTGCGCGAAGGACCACGCGGTATATATGCAGCGTCCAGCGGTGTAGGCAATTATCTTTTCCTGAAAGCGAATGGAAGTGATGAGTTTCGGAACATAAGTCTGCCGATTGATTTCAAAGTTGTATCCGACCTGAGCATTCGCGATTTTGCTGTACACAACGATGTACTCTGGCTCGCTACAACAGAAGGCCTGCTGCGCTACGACCACGCAAGTATAACACGCGTAGACCTCGGAGGTTCACTCTCGTATGTTTCCGTCAGTTCGGTTGAAGTTCTGGACGATCGAAATATACTCTTCTCCAATTCATTTGGTCTGATCCGTTATGATGTTGTTACCGGCGAGTATTGGCTGTACGATGAAAACGCAGGACTCCCTTCCAACACCATTACCGTGAGGGGTGTTCACATCGATCATAAGAAACGTGTGTGGGTGGGCACTTCGTTTGGTGTAGCATTATCAGCTGCATCTATACTGGGTAATAAACCAACGTTAAAACCTTACTGCGTAGGCGCACAGGTGAATGGCGACCGAAAGCAGTTTGTAAAAGAACTTGCTGCGCCTTATGGTTCGTTTATCAACATGCAGTTCTCGCCCATTACGTTTCCGGAGAATAAAATTACCATGCAGTTTCGTGTGGATGACGACAACAACTGGCATACACTGGAGTCAAGCGAGCTGAGTCTTTCCGATCTTTCCTTTGGTCAACATACTATATATGTACGCGCCCGTAAGAATACCGGGTTGGGCTGGAGCGAACCATCAGAATTTATTGTTTCCATTGGTAAACCGTACTGGCTTGGCAATAATTTTATTCTCGGGGCAGTACTTGCCGCACTGCTCATCGCATGGATAACATTCTCCATCAGTTCCCACTTCATGCGTAAACGCAGGCTGCACTTGCAGGAGCTTGTTACCGAGCGTACACACGATCTGCAAAAGGCTAATGAAGAACTTACGCTCCGAAATTCCGAGCTCGATCGTTTTGTATATAGTGCATCGCATGATTTGAGTGCTCCGCTGAAATCTATACTCGGGCTTATCATGGTGGCGCGCCTGGATAAATCACTTGAAAGTCATGAGACTTATTTGTCCATGATGGAAAGCAGTGTGCGCAAGCTTGAAGAATTTATTGAAGAAGTGGTGAGTTACTCACGCAACTCGCGCATGCCGATCAAGCTGGAGCGTTTTCACTTTAAAAGTTTTGTTCAGAATATTTTATACGATCATCAATATGCACCAAGCTATAACAAGATATTATTCATGATCGATGATGGCGCTGCCAAAGAAATGATATCGGATGTTACGCGATTGAAAATTATTCTCAACAATCTTATTTCGAATGCTATTAAGTTTTATTGGACTAATGGTGATCGAAAACCATTTGTACGCATATCACTCGCATGCTCCGACACGCGTTACATTATTACCATTGAAGACAACGGTATCGGTATTGAACCGCAGCATCTCTCGCGCATATTCGATATGTTCTACCGTGCCAATGAAGATGCACAGGGTTCGGGGCTTGGACTCTACATTTTAAAGGAATCGGTTGCCAAACTGAAAGGAACTGTTGAAGCTACATCTGTTGTTGGTGAAGGTACTACATTTGTTATTTCTCTCCCGCAGGAAAAGCTGGAGGAATAGCAGATATTTTTATCATTATCAAAATCAATTGATCTTGCTATTTTTGAACCCACATGATCAACTTTCAGGAATTTATATTAGATAACGGCTTGCGCGTAATTGTGCACGAAGACCCAACGGTTCAGATTGCCGTGATGAATATTTTATACGATGTCGGTTCTCGCGATGAGCGGCCAGACAAGACGGGCTTTGCTCACCTCTTCGAACATTTAATGTTTGGGGGCTCGGTAAACATTCCGAGTTATGACGAACCACTGCAACGCGTAGGTGGCGAGAACAACGCGTTTACCAACACAGACATCACCAACTATTACCTGACGTTACCAGCTGCCAACCTGGAGACAGGTTTCTGGCTGGAGAGTGATCGTATGCTCAGTCTTTCATTCGATCCGAAAGCATTGGAAGTACAGCGTAAGGTTGTGGTAGAAGAATTCAAACAACGCTATCTCAATCAACCCTATGGAGATGTGTGGTTGAAACTTCGTCCACTGGCGTATCAACAACATCC
>CAMLLI010000362.1 GCA_946480685.1 uncultured Flammeovirgaceae bacterium
ATAGTTTCGCCTGTAAAAATTAATGGTAAGCTCGACTGCTTCCTTTACAGTGAACCCGACACGCTTCACATCGTTACTTCTTCGCGATACGCAATACGCACAATCGTAAATACAATAATTCGTAAGCAGAATTTTTAATAATGACACACAGCGACCATCTTCGGTATAGCTGTGACAGATACCAGCACCAGTTGTATGACCAAGTCCTTTCGAATCGTTACTGCGTTTACTGCCGCTCGAAGAACACGACACATCGTATTTGGCAGCATCAGAAAGTATCTCAAGCTTCTCCTGAATTCTATCCCACATATACATAAGCACTTAACAATCAAAACTAATATTTTTAGTTATTAAAAATGCGATTATCTAAAAATATTAGACTAAAATTTTCTAAAAAATCTTAACTAATTTTGAATAAAGATTTGCGGATATGCATTCTTGATTTATTTTTGCACCCTCATTAACGCAGAAGGCGTTGAAAAGTAAGCCTCCTTAGCTCAGCTGGTAGAGCAACTGACTTGTAATCAGTAGGTCGTTGGTTCGATTCCGACAGGGGGCTCAGAAAAACAAAGCGGTTTAACAGGCCGCTTTTTTCGTTTATGAACTTTGGGATTTTAAAATTTTAAGATTTTAAAATTATAAGATTGGAAGATTGTCTGGAGGGATAATATATTCCATAACGATATATATACTTTGCTTGCTTTGAAAAAAGCTATAAATGAAAAATGCTGAAATTTCTTTCAGCATTTTTTTGTGTGATGTAAATATTGGTGATCGTGTTAAATCGTTTTGAGAAGTTTTAGCTGATCTTTTAGTTGTTTGAGGTGATCGCCTGCTTCTTTGATTTTGTCGTTGAACTCGGCACGTACGCTTTCGGCATTCTGTGAACGTGAGAAGAACTCAAGGTTGTTTTTCCAAAGGGCAATGTCGTTTTCAACTTTGCTGATCTTCTTACGGATGGCTTGTTCTTTCTGGTATATTTTGCGTTCTGCCATCGGATCGTTCTTGAGATCACTCAACTGGTTCTCGAGTAAAAGCTTGCTCTTATCGTCTTCGCTGAAGCCCTGAATGTGGCTTACAAACTTATCCACAGCTTCGTGATAGCGATTACGAATGGCGCTGATATCTTTTCTCGGTACGAAACCAATCGCGTTGAAACGATCCTGAAGTTCCTTTAACAAATTCGGAGCGGCCGTTCCTGCTGCTGCATGGCTCTCCAATATAGTACAAATCTCTTCTTTCTGTTTGAGATTGTCGGCTTGCTCGTTCTCGATTTTACCGTGCTGGGTACGTCTCTGATCAAAGAAGAAATCGCAGGCATCTTTGAAGTCTTTGAATACTTTCTCACGGAATTTTTCCGGCACAGGGCCGATCTCCTTCCAGCGTTGCTGAAGTGCTTTCAATTCGTTGGAAGTCTTCTCCCAGTCATGGCTTTCTCTCAGCGCATTTGCCTTCTCAACGAGTTCATTCTTTAACTGCAGGTTCTTCTCACGCTCTTCATCGAGCTTCTTAAAGAATGCATTTTTATTATTGAAGAACGCTTTGAATGCGCCCCAGAATTTCTTGTTGACTTCTTTTGCTTTCGCGCGTGGTAAGCCTCCTATAACTTCCCAACGCTTCTGGATCTCCAGTATATCTTTCGTCTTCTGGTTCCATTCTTTGATGCGATCTGAGTCAAATGTAGCGTACTCCTGCACGTCATCGCTAAGCTTTGCTTTCAGATCGAGATTACCGTGCAGCTCCTGCTGAAGTTTCTGCAGATACTGATCGCGCTTCGCATATACTGCATCGGATGCTGCCTTGAAGCGTTGCCATACCACTTCCTTGTCATCTTTCGGTACAGGACCTATATGTTTGAATTCGTGGTGAAGTTCGTTGAGTTCGCGTATAGCATCTTTGATGATTTCAACTTCTGCTAATTTTTCTGCGCGTACACAAAGTTCAATTTTTGCTTCAAGGTTTCGCTTGCGATCAAGCTCCTTCAGTTCAAAATATATACTCTGATTATCATAGAAGCGATCTACCAGTGCATGGTAATTTGCCCAAAGTGTTTTTGCATGCGCGCTTGGTACCGGGCCTATACCTTTCCATTCTTTCTGCAGCTCTTTGAATTGTTCGAACTGTTCATCTGAATTCTGAGAGTCGGCAAGCTCGCGTATCTTTTCAAGAAGGTCCTGCTTTCTGCGAAGGTTATCATTCTTACGTTCTTCCTGCTGGCGCAGGTGATTGGTTCTTCTGTCGCGAATGAGTTTCAGGTTTGCATCGAAGACTAAATCTGATTCATCACCTTTATACTCGAAGTCTTCTGCTATACCACCGTCTGCTATAAATTTAATAAGCGCTTCAGCTTTTTCCTTCTCACGCATATCATCATACAACGGCTTTACCTCGCGCAGTATATTATCAACACGTTTAAAGTTATCTTCTTTAGCAAGATCCTTTACCAGGTTAGCGAGTTCGTGCTTCGAGAAGTGGCTATAGTCTATATGCTCTTCTTCCAGTACCTCATCCGTTGTTGCATCGTGATGATCTGCTAAATCTATTTCAGAGTGTAATGTATCGCCATGGCGTTCAGCCAATCCGGCTTCCTGTACATTTTCCTCTCTTTTATCTCTTTCCATTTCCATGGTCAATAAATCGTTCTATGGTACGCGCTTAGCGTAAATTTAACTAAAAATGCCTAATTCATACGAGGATCCACAGGGTAGTTCGAATATATCGAAAAACGACCACCCATACTATCCAGTGCTTTCTTCCAGATCATGGCAGGCTCGGTATCAAAAAGCAACTCATCGGTAGCAAAATCACACACAATCCACGACTCCTCTTCCAGTTCAGCTTCCAATTGTCCGGGGCCCCAGCCGCTGTATCCCAGGTAAAACCGAATATCTTTTGAGAGAATAACACCCATATCGATTTGTGATATAAGTCCTTCAAAGTCTCCTCCCCAGTATACTTCGTGCGCTACATTAACGGCTCCTTCAAGCGTAGTATTGCGATGAAGAAAATGCAGCGTGTCCTGTTGAACAGGCCCACCTACATAAACGATATCTTCGAGTTTTTTGATATCCTCCATCACTTCATTTACTTTCAATATAGAGGGTTTATTTACAACGAAGCCAAATGAACCTTCATCATTATGCTCGCACAATAACACTACGGTGCGCTCAAAATTAGGATCGGGAAGAAAAGGCTCTGAGATAAGCAGCCTTCCTTTCTCTGGTTTAAGTTGATTTTTATACTTGAAAAACTCCATTCTTTAACGCTTGCCTGATGCTAAATTTTACCAGTTTAATACTATGAATAAAATACTTCAGTCTCACCTGTGCAAATTTTATTTCTGATCCATCTATAGGTTTACCTATAATTATCTTTAAATCGATTGATAAAGAGTCGGGAAAGTTTTTTTGCAACGGCTGTTTCTTTCGCGTCTTTAAAAATTAATTTTGGCCAGAGGAAGGTAGGATATCATGTTTGCACACTGATAAACGTCAGTGGCTGAAATACTCCGGTAATATAAACTTACAATTCAATTTTAGAAAAGAAATGCTTGCCATTGCAGATTTACGTCAAGAATATTCCAAGGCTTCACTCGATGTTACGAGTGTGCAGCGCGACCCGGTAAAACAATTTGAGAAGTGGTTTACAGAAGCCGTGCAAGCGCAGGTGCCGGAACCTAACGCCATGAACCTGGCTACTATCAATGCTACCGGTACACCTACGAGCCGCATTGTTTTACTAAAAGGTATCGAGAACAGTAAGTTTGTATTCTATACGAATTACCAAAGCTCTAAAGGAAAAGAGCTTGAGAAAACGCCAGCGTGTGCGTTAACATTTTTCTGGCCTGAGTTAGAGCGACAAGTGCGCATTGAAGGAACTGCTGCGCGTATAGATGCAAAACGATCCGAAGAATATTTTCAAAGTCGTCCGCGAGGTTCGCAGATCGGTGCATGGTCATCACCTCAGAGTGCTATCATCGAGAATCGCTCGATCCTTGAAGAGCGCGTAAAGCAAATCGAAAAGAAATTCGAAGGACATGAAATATTACCGAAGCCTCACCAGTGGGGAGGCTTCGAAGTAGATCCGCTGGTGATTGAATTCTGGCAAGGAAGACCCAGCCGTCTGCACGATCGTATTCAGTTCAACAAAGTTGATGGTGCCTGGAAAATATACCGGTTAGCACCTTGAGTATACTCCGGAGACTACTATATAACTATATCAGGTCCAGTAAATTATCTACACCCGGATAACGTCTGGTGGTAAAGCCTTCACCGTGCTGTACACCCAGCGCGTGACCGAACTCAAGGGCACGTGACTCAACCATTCTCAAGAATGCAGGACTCGATATATAGGTTTCCGGCTCTTTGCTGTTGGGATCGAAAAACTGCGTCTTGAACGCTTTGATCGCTTCGATCTTGGTATTCCAATGTCCGGATATATCTACTATGAAATCGGGTTCGATGAGTAAACTCTGTATATAGTGGTATACTACTTTCGGTCTCCAGGGAGCTTGCTTATTACCTTGTTCATCGGTTGTCTCAATCTTGGCGAGACCTGAAAGGAAGCTCGCATCATAGCCGAGTGATGCCCCTTTACCGTGATCGATGTGCCGATCATATACTGCATTACACAACACTATATCCGGCCTATATTTGCGTACAGCCTGAACAACTTTTAACTGGTGCTCCGGATCGTTCTGAAAAAATCCATCTTTCAATCCGAGGTTATCGCGTACTTCCACACCCAATATCTTGGCTGCATTTGCTGCCTCTATCGCTCGTGTCTCGGGAGTACCGCGTGTGCCGAGTTCGCCCCGTGTAAAATCAACTAATCCTACTTTATGTCCCATGGCAACGTGCTTCGCGATGGTGCCGCCACAGCCAAGCTCTGCGTCATCCGGGTGTGCAGAAAGTACAAGTATATCTAGTTTCATAGGTGGAATTGATGCGTGAATATAAAATGAAAACGACTACAGATGAATCTTTACAGGGTCATCTGCAGTCGTTATTATAAATCAAATATAGGCAGCCTATACGGTTTGTAACTCTTTTGCTACGAGAAACTTCTCGGCATCCAGCGCGCCCATACAACCGGTACCCGCGGCAGTTATAGCCTGACGGTATACTTTGTCTGCCGCATCGCCTACAGCAAATACACCTTCTATATTCGTCTTGGTTGAACCGGCTTGTACCTTGATATAGCCTGTCTCATCCATCTCGATATAGTCTTTAAAGATGTCGGTGTTAGGCTTGTGACCGATGGCCAGGAAGAAGCCTTGCAAGGTGATTACTTTCTTCTCACCCGTCTTGTTATTTAAAAGACGCACTCCGGTAACACCGCTGTCGTCACCGAGTATCTCTTCGGTTTCTGTGTTCCAGTGTACTTCAATGTTTGGTGTATTCAACACGCGGTTCTGCATGATCTTGGAAGCACGCA